>NZ_VMBJ01000011.1:0-102021 GCF_010608305.1 Stenotrophomonas sp. AS012628
CTGCCCGCCCCGCCACCGCTTCGGTATGCTGGCGCCCTTTCCCGAATCCGGCGCCGCGAGCGCACTGCCGATGAGCCTGTTCCGCCCCCGCATGCTGCTGTCCGTCGCCCTGATCGGCCTGCTGGCCGGCTGCGGTGGCGACCCGGTCCGCCCCACGCCGCCGCCAGCACCGACCGTGGTGCCGCAGGCCAAGCCGGTGAAGATCGGTATCGCCCTCGGTGGTGGTGCAGCCAAGGGCTTCGCCCACATCGGCGTGATCAAGATGCTGGAAGCCAATGGCTTCGAACCGGCCGTGGTGTCCGGCACCAGTGCCGGCAGCGTGGTCGGCGCGCTGTATGCCAGCGGCATGGATGCGTTCCAGATGCAGAGCAAGGCAGTGGCGCTGGATGAAGCCAGCATCCGCGACGTGCGCCTGTTCTCCGGTGGCCTGGTGCAGGGCCAGAAGCTGCAGGACTACGTCAACGAGCAGGTCGCCAACCGCCCCGCCGAGCGCCTGAAGAAGCCGTTCGCCGCCGTCGCCACCCAGCTGGAAACCGGTGAGCGCGCGATCTTCGTGCGCGGCAACGTCGGCCAGGCGGTGCGCGCGTCGAGCAGCATCCCCGGTGTGTTCGAGCCGGTGAAGATCGGTGGCCGCAACTACATCGACGGCGGCGTGGTCAGTCCGGTGCCGGTGGACGCCGCACGCCAGCTCGGCGCCGACTTCGTGATTGCCGTGGACATCTCCAGCAAGGCCAGCGGCAAGGCGCCGACCGACATGCTGGGCATCGTCAACCAGTCCATCTCGATCATGGGCCAGCGCCTGGGCGAGCAGGAACTGGCACGCGCCGACATCGTCATCCGCCCGAAGGTACTGGACATCGGCGCCGCCGATTTCAGCCAGCGTGGCACCGCGATCCTGGAGGGCGAAAAGGCCGCAATGGCCGCGATGCCGCAGATCCGCGCGAAGATCCAGCAGCTGCAGCGCGCACGCGCCGCGGCCGCCGCACCGGCACCCGTGGCCGCGCCGAAGTGCGAGGAAGCCTCGCGCCTGGGCAAGCTGATGGGCCGCAAGGACAAGTGCTGACCTGAGCCAGCGTGTCGCTGCCAGACAGCGACGCGCGTTCTAGCGCGCAGGCCGGTAACCGCTGGCCTGCTGCCGCTCGCGCCTGCGCGCCTGACGGGCCTGCTCCTGCAGTGTCGCCGTGTGCTGCAGCTGTTCCATGCCATCGGCCGGCACATGCAGCTGGCGTCGCGCACGGGTGAGTGCCAGATAGACCGCGCGCACCGGGTTGTGCCAGATGCGTCCGCCCTGCCCCGCACGGAAGCAACCGGGTGACAGCGAGACCACGTCGAACTGCAGGTTCTTCGCGTGTTCGGCCAGGCACAGCGCCACCCGCCCTTCAGCAGGCGTGTCCTGGTCGTCGAGCGCCTGCAGCAGTGACTGCACCCGATCGGCAGACGCAAACAGTTCCACCAGCGCGCCCTGCCCTTCGTCGCCCTGCGTGGCCAGGAAGCGCTCCCATGCCGGGTCCGAGGCGCTGTCGTGGCGCCGGCGCCACGCATCCAGCGGCCGCTGCAGCACGCTGCGCAGCGCGCGCAGCGATGCCGGATGCAGATAGGGCCGCAGCCCGAGCGCGTGCAGCTGTGCCGCATCCAGGGCCAGATCGGCGACGCTGCCATGGATGCGCAGGCCCTCGCTCGGCACCTGCGCCCAGTGGCGGTAATGCAGCACAGCGGTGGCACGGTCGGCGGCACCGACGAACGGCCCACTGTCCTGGCCCAGCCCATCCAGCGCCAGGGTCTGGTTGACCAGACCCTCAACCTGGTTGCCCTGGCGTACCGACTGGTGCATTTCCAGCACCTTCGACGCGGCCCAGCGCGGCACCGTGCCGGACAGGCACTGGTGCGGATCCCCCAGGCTGACCACGCCAGGCGCATGGCCGGCCAGCAACTGCTTCCACGACGGGCTCAGGTCATGCGCCTCGTCCACCAGCAGCATGCCCATGTCCAGCGGCGGGGTGACGCCGCGCAGCGCCAGCCACTTGCCGATGTGCGCCGGGCTGAGGCTCAGCAGCGTGCCCCGCTGCAGTTCGGCGTCGAACATGCAGCGCCAGACGTGCTCGGCGGCCGCCATGTACGGCGACACGTCGAGCATCGCGGCGGGCACCGAACGGTCGAAATGCTGGAACGCCAAGCCCGGTGCCGACGACGCGCACCAACGGTTGATGGCCTCGAACGCAGTCAGCAGCACCTGCTCCGGGCTGCGCCCACCGATGCCCTGGAGGCCGATGCGGCCGGCAATCTCGCGCGGCGTGCGGGTGCTGCGCCGGTAGCTGGCAACGAAGCCCCCGGTGTGGCCGCTGCGCGCGGCATGCTGCGCCACGCGGTTGGCGAACTCGATCTGGGTCAGCAGGCGCACCGCGGTGCTGGCCGGCACGCGGCTGCGGAAGGCTTCCACCTGCCCACGCGAGGGCGCCACGTAGGTGTAACGGCCCGGCCGCGCCTCCATCAGCGCCAGCACCAGGTGGCCCTTGCCGGTGCCGGCATAGCCATCTAGGTCGATCAGTTCATCGGGGTTGGCGGCGATGGCGCGCAGCACGCGGGCCTGCTCGGAGGTGTACAGGCCATGGTGTTCGACCGCACGCGCATCGCTGGCAACGGCTTCGTCCTGGACGTCGTCCTCATCGTCGCTGGCGAACGCGGCCGGGAAGCGGATCTCGTGTTCGGCAAGGGTTTCCTGGCAGGCCTGCTGCAGGTCGAGGCCGGGGTACTCGCTGGGCGACTGGACGATGAAGTCCTGCAGGATCTCCGCCGGCGCCAGCAGCACGCCGTGGGCGGCCAATGCGGTCAACCAGGCATCCAGCTCCGGCTGGCCACCGCCACCGGGGCCAGCCAGCTGAGCGGCCGCGCCTTCGTTGCCGGCAAACAGTGCGCAGGCATCATGCAGCAGGCGCTCGATCTCGGCGGCTGGATGCAGGCGCGTCCGGCACAGCTGCGCGGCCATCAGCCCAGCCTGCTCCACTGCGGTCTGCGGTGGCGTGCCATGGGCGATGTAGCGCGCCAGCGACTTGCGCTGCAGCGGCAGGAAGGTGGTGGTGGGCACCGGGTGCTGGAGTTCGGACATGCGTGGAACCGGAAAGGAACGCTGCGGCGAGCGCAGGGCGGTGATGCTCAGCTACCCGCCCGGCTGCGTCAAATCGCGGCGGCGCGCTTATTCCAGCTGCGACAACGGCAATGCCTGGAAACCCTTCACCGTGCGCAGCACGAAGCTGGAATTGGCGTCGGCCACGCCGCCGGCGTTGAGCAGGCGGTCCAGCAGGAAGTGCGAAAAGTGCTCCAGGTCGCGCACGTAGACGTGCAGCAGGTAGTCCATGTCGCCGGTCAGCGCATGGCAGGCCACCACCTCGTCCCAGCCCTGCACGCTGTCCACGAAGTGGCCGATGGCGGCCTGGTCGTGCTTTTCCAACTGCACGCGCACGAAGGCCTGCAGGCCCAGGCGCAGCTGCCGCGGCTCCAGCCGCGCGCCGTAGCCGACGATCACGCCCTCGCTTTCCAGCCGCTGCAGGCGGCGCAGGCAGGCCGAGGGCGACAGGTTCACCCGAGTCGCCAGCTCCGCGTTGGTGGCGCGCCCATCCCGCTGGATTTCAGCCAGCAGGCGTATATCCGTGCGATCAAACTGGACTTCTCCGGCCATTGCTGCTCCGCAACATGGTGACTGCGCAAGGATATTGCGCCAACAATGCCAATCGGCGCAACTTTTGCAACCCTGTTGCGCGCGCCCTGCCCTAGCATCGTGGCTATCCCTTCAAGGAGTGCCCCATGGACCTCGCCCAGCCCCGCCGCGTCGAACACCAGCAGACCGACAAGGGCTACGTGCCGGTGTACACCACCGCGCTCGTCGAGCAGCCGTGGGACACCTACAGCGCCGACGACCACGCCACCTGGAGCACGCTGTACCAGCGCCAGCGCGAGCTGCTGGTCGGCCGTGCCTGCCAGGAATTCCTGGACGCGCAGGACGAGATGGGCATGAACGCGCACATGATTCCGCGCTTCGACCAGCTCAACGAAGTGCTGGGCGCGGCCACCGGCTGGACCCTGGTCGGCGTCGAAGGCCTGCTGCCGGAACTGGATTTCTTCGACCACCTGGCCAACCGCCGCTTTCCCGTGACCTGGTGGATCCGTCGCCCGGACCAGATCGACTACATCGCCGAGCCGGACCTGTTCCACGACCTGTTCGGCCACGTGCCGCTGCTGATGAACCCGGTGTTCGCCGACTACATGGAGGCCTATGGCCGTGGCGGCGTCAAAGCCCACGCGATCGGCCCGGACGCGCTGCAGAACCTCACCCGCCTGTACTGGTACACGGTGGAGTTCGGCCTGATCGACACGCCCGACGGCCTGCGCATCTACGGTGCCGGCATCGTGTCGTCCAAGGGCGAGTCGCTGTACTCGCTGGAATCGGCCGCACCCAACCGCATCGGTTTCGACCTGCAGCGGATCATGCGAACGAAGTACCGCATCGACACCTTCCAGAAGACCTACTTCGTCATCGACAGCTTTGAACAGCTGATGCAGGCGACGTCGCCGGACTTCACCCCAATCTACGCGGCACTGGCCGACCAGGCGCACCTGCCTGCCGGTGACGTGCAGGCTGACGATCACGTGTTCCAGGCCGGCACGGGTGAAGGCTGGGCGGACGGCGGCGACGTGTGATGCGCTGTCCGACGAAGACCAGCAGCTGGTGGCGCTGTGGCGCATGGAGGCCGACATCAACAACGGCGGCTTCATGCAGTTCCTGTGCAACTGGGGCGACCCGACCTGCCAGCTGGCGTTACGTGCGCTGCAGGCGATGGGCGCGGCGAAGACCCACGCGATCCTGGCCGGCATGCGCGGGCTGGTCGACCGGCTGGAAGATGACCCGGCGGTCAAGCAACTGACCGACCTGTACGGCGCGATGACCGAACAGGAGCAGGAGGCGCTGCACGCCTTCGACGAAGCCTATTTCGAGCGACCGGAAGACCTGGCCAGGTTGGGGCTGAAGCACTTCGGCCCGGAGCCTGTCGAACGACGATGACCATGCACGCCGGCGCTGTTCTGTAAAGCCGAGCCCATGCTCGGCTACGTTTCAATCAGCGCGGGTACACCAGCAGCACCACCAGATCCTCCTCACCCACCTGCTGCAGCGCATGGTGGCTGCCCTTGCGGGTCAGCAGCGCGTGCCCGGCGTGCACGTCGTACTGCCTGCCATCCAGCACATAACTGCCCTGCCCACTGACGATGTAATAGATCTCGTCCTTGTGCTGCGGATGCAGGCCGATGCCCGCGCCTTTGTGCAGCACACGCTTGCGCAGCACGAACGGCAGCCCTTCGGCATCGGCGAAGAACGGATACGCCGTGGTCGGGCCGGCACCGCCGTGCGGGCCTGCTTGCGTGCGCACAACACTGTCTTCGTGCACCACCTGCGAGGGCAGGGCTGGGTCGCTACCCTGCCCTTCCGCCACCACGTCGCAGTCGATATCCCGCACCAGCGCCGGCTGCAGCGCGGGTAGCAGCGGCACCGCCTCGCGCAATACCAGGCAGGCCACCGCATGTGCGCCGGCCACGCTGAAATGGGTGCCGTCGGCCTTGTTCTGTTCGGGCACGAACAGGAAGTAGGGTCGCGCGCCCTCCTCACCCAGCGCGCGGACCCAGCGCATGCTGCGGTCATTCAGATCAATCAGCGCAATCTGCTCGCGCGCGGCCAACGCCTTCATCGACTGCGTGTAGCGGCCATGCGTATCCAGCAGTGAACCGAAGTCGTACAGCAGCCGCGCCACCGGCGTGACCAGCACCGGCGTGGCGCCCTTTGCGCGGGCCACCTGTACGTAACGCATCAGCAGGCGTGGGTAGTCGCTGTCCGGATCGGTGTAGCGCGTGCGGTCTTCGAACTTCGCATCGTTGTGGCCGAACTGGATCAGCAGCACGTCGCCTTGGCGCAGCTCGGCGGCGATGGCCTCCAGGCGCCCTTCCTCGATGAAACTGCGCGTGCTGCGCCCGCCCTTGGCGTGGTTGTGCACCTCCAAGCGCGCCGGGTCCAGGTAGCTCTGCAGCGCCTGGCCCCAGCCGGCCTGCGGCGCGCGCTCGGGGCCGTATGCGGCCGCAGTGGAGTCACCGGCAATGAAGACCCGCACGGGCGCCGCCTGCGCGGTGGTGCACGACAGCAGCAACAACAAAGGCAACAGGGTGCGCATGTCCGGTCTCCGGTAGTGCCGGCCGCTGCCCGGCAACCTCATGAACGGCGGAAGCATTGCCAGGACGCCGGCCAGCGGCCGGCACTACCGCGGATCACGCGTCAGCGCGCCAGCCAGCCACCATCGACCGGCAGCACGGCGCCGTTGATGTAATCCGACGCCGACGAGGCCAGGAACACCGCCGCACCGGCCAGGTCATCCGGCGTGCCCCAGCGACCGGCCGGGATGCGCTCCAGGATCGCCTTGTTGCGCGCTTCGTCGGCGCGCAGCTGGGCGGTGTTGTCGGTCGCCATGTAGCCCGGGGCGATGGCATTGATGTTGATGCCCTTGCCCGCCCACTCGTTGGCCAGCAGCCGGGTGATGCCGGCGATGCCGCTCTTGCTGGCGGTGTACGACGGCACGCGGATACCGCCCTGGAAGGACAGCATCGAAGCGATGTTGATGATCTTGCCGTGGCCCTGTTCGATGAAGTGGCGGCCGGCGGCCTGCGAAATGAAGAACGCGGACTTGAGATTGACGTTCATCACGTCGTCCCAGTCCTGCTCGCTGAAGTCCACCGCATCGGCGCGGCGGATCAGGCCGGCGTTGTTGACCAGGATGTCCAACCCGCCCAGGCCTTCGATGGTCTCGCGGACCACGCGCGCCACCGGCTCGATGCTGATCAGGTTGGCTTCGATGGCCAGGCAGCGGCGGCCCAGCGCGGTGATCTTTTCGATGGTATCGGTGGGCGGGGCGATGCCGGCCACGGCGACGTCGGCACCAGCGGCGGCCAGTGCCACGGCGATGCCCTGGCCCAGACCGGTATTGCCACCGGTTACCAGAGCGACCTTGCCTTCCAGGCTGAAGGGATTAGCCATTGCGTATGCGTTCCTTGATAGAGACGAGCGGTGTCGACGGCCGGCACACGGTGCGCGGCGGCCAGGCGGGCTTACTTGAGCTGGCAGATGTCCAGCACGTGCATGTCGGTGTAGTCCAGGTTCTCGCCACCCATCGCCCAGATGAAGGCGTAGTTGCTGGTGCCGGCGCCCATGTGGATCGACCACGGCGGCGACACTACCGCTTCGTTGTTCTGGATCACGATGTGACGCTGCGCGGCCGGCTCGCCCATGAAGTGGTAGACGCGGTCGCTGTCACCCAGGTCGAAGTAGAAGTAGACCTCGCTGCGACGGTCGTGCAGGTGCGGCGGCATGGTGTTCCACACGCTGCCCGGCTTGAGCACGGTCAGGCCCAGCAGCAGCTGCGAGGACTGGCAGGTGGCCGGCACGATGTACTGGTAGATGGTGCGCTCGTTGCTGGTTTCCAGCGCGCCGCGGTCCAGTGCAACGGCGTCCTTGATGGACAGCTGCCTGGTTTCGAAGCGGGCATGGGCCGGGGTCGAGGCCAGATAGAACTGGGCGGGGTTGGCGGCGTCCTGCGAGGCGAACACGACCTCCTTGCTGCCCATGGCCACGTACAGACCGTCCTTCGGACCCAGCGTGTAGCCGGTGCCATCCACGGTGACCGTACCAGTGCCGCTGCCGACGTTGATCACGCCCAGTTCCCGGCGCTCCAGGAACGGGTGGCCTGCGGCCGAAGCGGGTTCGGTCTGGGTCGGCAGCGCAAGCGGTGCGTCCACCGGGGCGGCGCCACCAATCACGAAGCGCTCGTAGTGGGTGTACTTGAGGGTCACCGCACCGGCGTTGAACAGGCCATCGAGCAGGTACAGGTCACGCAGCTGGTCGTTGCTGGCACCGTGGATGGCATCGGGATGGGTGGCGTAATGGGTCTTGCTGTACATGGCGTCTCCAGAGCGGGGGGCGGGCCGACGGGTCGGCCCCGGCGCGGTTCACGGTCGATTCTAGCCAGACAGGAAACCGGTGTCATTTTGCGTCGCACGATGCCGGGATGGCCCGGGCAGGGCGCGGTGGATCGGGTGGATGGGGCAGGGGCGTGTCACGACCAGAGGTCGTGACCTGCAGGATTGATCCTTGGGGATCAATCCTCCGGCGGCTGGCAGGAATCGCGGACGATCAGGTGCGGCCGCACGCTGGCAATGGGCAGCGCGGCCTGGCCTTCGGGCTGGATCAGCATCGCCGCGGCGGTGCGTCCGGTATCGCGCGTGTGCCGGCGCACCGAGGTCAGCGAGGGCCACAGGCGCGAGGCAAGCGGGCTGTCGTCATAGCCGACAATGGACAGCTGGCGCGGAATGTTGATGCCCGCGCGCAGCGCCACCTTGTAGATACCGGCGGCCATTTCATCGTTGCCGGTGAAGATGGCGGTCGGGCGGCGCTTGCCCAGCAGCAGTTTCTCGGCAGCGGCGACACCGGATTCGAAGGTGTAGCCGGCCTCGATGATGCGGTCCTTCGGCAGCTCGATACCGCGTTGCGACAGTGCGTCGATGAAGCCGGCGGTACGTTCATGGGCCGAACGGTAGGCGCTGGGACCGGTCACCAGGGCAATGTCACGGTGGCCGAGCGAGAGCAGGTAGTCGGCGGCTTCGGCCGCACCATCGCGGTCATGGGTAACCACCATCTGCGAGCTTTCGTCCAGCGGCAGCGCTGCCACGCGGGTAAACCGGCAGCCGATCTCATCGAGCATGTCCGCCAGCGCCTGGTCTTCCGAGGCACGCGGCACTAGGATGACGCCGTGCAGCTTCTGCTGCTGCACGAAGCGACGCACGCCTTCGATGTAGCCGGGGCTGCGGCTGTCACAGGGATGCACCACCAGCTCGAAACTGGATCCACGCAATGCATCCAGCGCGCCGTACTGCATGTCCACGATGTACTGCGCGGTGGGGTTGTCGTAGACCATGCCGATCAGGAAGGAGCGGCGGAACGCCAGCCCGCGGGCCAGTGGATCGGGCGTGTAGCCCACTTCACGCATCAACGCTTCCACCTTGTCGCGCGTGTCCTTGCGCACCAGTGGCGAGTTGTTGATGATTCTTGAAACCGTTTTCTTGGATACACCCGACAGTCGCGCGATGTCGTTGATGGTGGCTGCCTTGCCCTTCGCCAATGCCGGCGTAGCGGCATCGTTCTTGTTGCGCACTGACATGTTTTGAACCCGGTAAGTCTGGGGATTCCGGCTCCGCGCTCAGTCCAGCGCGCGGTAGCGGAAGTTGCGGAAGGTTACCGCACCGTCGCCGGCCGCATACAGCGCCGGCTTCAACGCCAGGAACCTGCCCGCGACATTGTGATGGTAACCGGACACTTCCATCTGAACCGGATACTTCTGCCAAGTGTGCCCGTCGGTGCTGGAGTGGAAGGTGACGATGTGGCGGTTGTTGGTCACCCGCAACCACAGCCGGCCGCCGCGGCCCGGGGCCGGTCGGGCAGGGCGCTCCTCGCCGTAGCGATGCATGATGAACGACTCGCCGTTGCTGCCCACGCCCGCGTACAGCCGGTCGCTGTAGAACAGCAGCGCGCCGCCCACGGCACCGGGGGCGATCTCCATCTCCACCTCGAACTGATAGGCCCGGTCGCCGGCGATGGTGGTCAGCGGCGAGGCGTCGCGCGGCGTGCTGCCCTTGCCCTGCAGGACAAGGCCGTTGCCACTGAAACCCAGCCGGCGGTACTCATCCTGCGCCGGGTTGAAGAACGCCCACTGCGGGCCAAGCGTGCTGCCGCGGAAATCATCCGACAGCGCCATGCCATGCGGCGACAGCGCCTGTCCGGCCGGCTTGCGCAGTGGCTGACCAAGGTCTCCGCCCGTGGCCCGGAACCAGCCGTCAGCGGTCCATTCGATCGGTTCGAGCAGGGCCTGCCGACCCAGCGTCCAGAAGCCGTTCTCGTACCCGTGGTACATCATCCACCAGCGTCCATCGGTCCCTTCGATCACCGTCGCGTGGCCGCGTGACCACCAGGGCTCGGCCGCCGACTGCGTGCGCGTGATCGGGTTGTTGGGCGCGTTCTCCCATGGTCCGTGGATCGAACGCGAGCGCGCGGTGATCACCATGTGCCCGGTCGGCGGACCGGCGGTGCCGCCCACTGCCGTGGTCATGTAGTACCAGCCGTCGCGGACGTGGATCTTCGGGCCTTCCTGCGCGTAGGCCTCAACGTCCCAGTCCTGCGGGTAGCGCCAGCCGTCATAGACGTGTTTCGGCGTGCCGACCACGCTCAACCCGTCGTCGGCCAGCTGCACGTAATCACCGCCACTGAGGAACAGGTAGCGCTTGCCGTCTTCACCCACTGCATGGCCGGGATCGATGTAGCCACCCAGGCCGATGTCGATCGGCGCGCTCCACGGGCCCTTGATGTCATCGGCCCAGACCACGAAGTTGCTGCGGCGCTCGCCGGTGCGGGCCGGGAAGTAGATGAAGTAGCGCCCCCGATGCTTGACGATGTCCGGCGCCCAGATCGCCCCCACGTTGCGGGTGACCGCATGTCCCAGCGGCTGCCAGTTCACCAGGTCGCGCGAGTGCCAGATCGGGAGCCCGGGGTAGGCGTCGAACGACGACAGCGTGAGGTAGTAATCGTCCCCGTCCTTGAGCACCGAGGGATCCGGATGGTCACCGGCCAGCACCGGATTGAGGAACGTGCCATCGCCCCGGTCCGCCTGGCGCTGGTGTTCCAGCCCCCGCGCCCACTGCGCCGGGGCGCGCGCGGGCTCCGCCGCGGGTGCAGGCCGTGCCGGCAGCAACAGCACGAGCAGAGTGATGGTGGCGGCGATACACAGTGCACGCATGGCAGTCTCCTTGTGGCTCAGCCGCGCAGCGCGGCGGGCAGCCACAACGACAGTGAGGGGAAGAAGGCCACGACCAGCAGCACGGCGAGCGCGGCGAACCAGAACGGCCAGATCGTGCGCATGCTCTGGCCCACGCTGATCTTGCCGATGGCCGTGCCGATGAACAGCACCGAGCCCACCGGGGGCGTGACCAGACCCAGGCCACCGGTGAGCACCAGCACCAGGCCGAAGTGGATCGGATCGATGCCGTAGGCGCGGGCCACCGGCAGGAAGATCGGCGTGCAGATCAGGATCATCGGCGCCAGGTCCATGAAGGTGCCCAGCAGCAGCAGCATCACCACGATCATCAGCAGCACCATGAACTGGCTGTGCGCGAACGACTGCAGGAACTCGACGGCGGCCGCGGGCACCTGCAGGTAGGCCAGCAGCCAGCCAAACACGGCGGCGGTGGCGATCACGAACAGGATCACGCCCGTGCTGCGCGCCGCGTGGATGACGGTGTCGAAGAACTCGCGCCAGCGCAGTTGCCGGTACAGCACGGTGGTCACCAGCAAGGCGTAGACCACGGCGATGGCTGCGCTTTCCACTGCGGTGAAGATGCCGGCACGGATACCGATGAAGATCAGCGCGACCAGGCCCAGGCCGGGCAGGGCGGAGACGATGCGCAGGGCCACGGCGCGCCAGCCGGGAAAGACCTCCACGCCATAGCCGCGGCGGCGCGCCACCGCATAGCCGGTGACCATCAGCGCCAACGTCATCAGCAGCGCGGGGACAATGCCGGCGGCGAACAGATCGGCGATGGACAGGCCCCCACCGGCAGCGGCCGAGAACAGGATCAGGTTGTGCGACGGCGGCACCAGCAGCGCCACCAGCGCGGCGGTGATGCTGACGTTGACGGCGAAATCGCGGTCGTAGCCGCGCTTGACCATCTGCGGGATCATCGTGCCGCCGACCGCCGAAACGTCGGCAATGGCCGAGCCGGACACGCCGCCGAAGAACAGCGAGGACAGGATCGAGACCTGGCCGAGGCCACCGCGCAAGCGCCCCACCAGCGACGAGGCCAAGGCGATCAGGCGCTCGGAGATGCCGCCGCGCATCATGATCTCGCCCGCGAAGATGAACAACGGAATGGCGATCAGCGAGGCCGAGCCGGTACCGGCCGAGATCTGCTGCACCAGCACGATGCTGGGGATATCCAGGTAGAGCAGGGTGGCCAGCGCGGCAGCGGCCAGCGCGTAGGCCACCGGCACGCCGAGCAGCAGCAGCACGGCAAACACGGAGAACAGGATGGTGATACCCATGGATCAACGATCTCCTTCAGCGTCTTCGGCGCCGGTGGCGCGGGCCTGCAGCGCGTTCCACGCACGGTTCAGCGCGAACAGCAGCATCAGCCCGCCGCCCACCGCCAGTGGCAGGTAGTTGATGCTCTGCGGCAGATCGGCGCCGGCGGTCTTGATGTCCAGGCCGTCGAGCAGCAGATCACCCGACCAGAAGGCGATGAAGCCTCCCAGCACCGCCACCACCAGCTGCACCAGCACGTCCACCGCACGGCGCAGGCCGGGGCCCAGGTAGGCATGCAGCAGGAAGAAGCCGAAGTGGCGGTTGGTGTGCACACCGCAGGCGGCACCCAGGCTCATCGCCGTGGCCAGCAGCAGCAGCGTGACCGGCTCAGTCCAGCTGGGCGAATCGTTGATCACGTAGCGCGCGAACACCTGCCAGCCCTGCACCACCACCAGCCCCAGCAGGGCAGCAACGGCGCCGTAGATGGCGATGTCGGCGATGCGGTCCAGCAGGCGCTGGCCAGGCCCGGTGGCGGGCGTCGTCGTCTCGATCATGGCAGTGTCCTCAGGCGGCGCGGATGCGGTCGACCAGCGCGGCGATCTCCGGCTGCTGCAGGTACTGCTGCAGCAGCGGCTGGGCGGCGGTGCGGAAGGCGGGCATGTCCACCTCGTTGGCTTTCACCCCATAGGCCAGCACGGCGCGGCGTGCGGCGTCCTCCGACGCATCCCACTGCTCGCGCATCACCTTCACCGACGCGCGCGCGATCTGCAGCAGCAGCTGGCGGTCGTCAGGCGACAGGCGTTCGAAACTGGCACGCGACATCAGCAACACATCCGGCGCGTACGAATGGTCGCTCTGCGACCAGTAGTGCGCCGCTTCGAAGTGGCGGCTGGAATGGAAGCTGCGCATGTTGTTCTCGGCGCCGTCGATCATGTGGGTTTCCATCCCGGAGAACGTGTCGCCCAGCGACATCGGCGTCGGGTTGGCGCCGAGCAGGCGCATCAGCTGGATGAAGATGTCCGATGAGGCGACGCGCAGCTTCAGGCCGTGCAGGTCCTTGGGCGAAACGATGGGGTGCTTGGTGTTGTAGAAGCAGCGTGCACCGGAATCGTAGATCGCCAGGCCGACCAGGCCGCGGCCCTGGAAGCCGCGCAGCACGGCTTCGGCCACGCCGTCATCCAACGCGGCACGCTGGTGCGCCACCGACGTGAACACGTAGGGCAGGCACAGCGCCTGGGTCAGCGGAAAGGCATTGTTCAGCGCACCGGCATACACGCGGGTGATATCGATGGCACCGAAGCGCGCCATGTCGATCGCCTCGGATTCGCGGCCCAGCTGGCCGGAGTGGTACTGGCGCAGGCGCAGGCGACCGTTGGTTTCGCGCTGCAGCGTTTCGCCGATCCACTTCACCGCGGTGACGGTAGGGTAGTCGGCCACATGCACGTCGGTGGCGGTCAACAGCGCGCCACCGGCCATATCGCCGCCCGGCCCGCGGCCACAGGCGGCGAGCATCGGGGTGGCCAGGGCAGCAGCGCCCCCGGCCAGGAAGTTACGTCGTGTGATCATCTGCGCCCTCCCGCGCGTGTTCACCAGGGCAGCCCCGCGGTCATCCCGCGGGCACGGCCCGGCAGGCAATGTCACCGAAGCCGGCAAAGCGCACCAGCGCCGTTTGTCCTGCCTCGATATCGTGGATGCCGGTGGCATTGCCGGTGGCGATCAGGTCGCCCTTGCGCAGCGGCCGGCCACGCAGGGCCGAACGGGACAGCGCAAAGGCATAGGCCGCGCGCAGGCCACCGGGCAGGCGGGTGGCGCCACCGGTGCCGACCACCTCACCTTCGATCAGTGTCTCGGCACGCAGCGAGTTTTCGTCGCGTGCGGTCCAGTCGACGATCTCCGGGCCCAGCACCAGGCCGTTGTTGTTGCCAAAGTCGGACACCACCACGCGCGGACCAAGTTCGTTGATGGTGGCCAGCGGGCTGCTGGCCACTTCCACGCCGATATAGAGGCGCGCAGGCAGCGCTTCGGCCTGTTCCGGGGACCAGTCCAGCTGTCCGGCCGGCGCGTCCTCCAACAGCTCCAGCACGTACTCTGCTTCGACTGCGCCGAAGCCCCCGACGAAGACCGGGATGTCGGTTGTTCCACCGGTATCATTCCAGAGCTGACGTTTGAAGATCGGCCCCAGCAGGCGCTCATCGCCGGAGCCGTCGCGGCGCTCGGCAGCGATGTAACCCACCTTCCAGCCGACCACTGTATCGCTCCACAGGCCAATGGCCTGGTCCTGCACGTGGTAGGCAGCCACCAGATCGACGGGGATCTCTCCGGGGAACGCGGGCAGGGCCTTGCCTGCGCGGCGTGCATCGGTGAAGGCGCGGGCGATGGCGGCTGCACCGTCCGGCGCCGGCCTCTGCCCCTGTGTGCCGTGTTCGTTGCTCAAGAACGGTCTCCCTCTGCGTTGTTGCACTGCCCATCGACAGCGTCTGCAGGAGGTGTATATGGTAAACCGGTGTCATCACGCAAGCCGCAGCGCATCACACCCGCTTCCGGGGCGCCTGCGGCACGCTGCCCACCCTTCGCTGGAGCCCGGTCCGCCATGCGTCTGCCCCCTCTTGTGCTGTTCCTGTGCGTTCTGTTGACGCTTGCCCCGGCACGTGCCAGCGACGTCCCGCTGCGCGACGGCCAGCGGCTTGCCGGGGAGGTGGCGGGCGAACGCCTGCCGCTGTGGCCGGACGGCCAGGTACCTGGCCAGAGCGCTCCGGCGCGGAAGGCGCGGGTGGTTGAGCGCAGCCCCGATCCGGCCCATCCGGACCGGTTCGTGGACGGGATCGATGCGCCATACATGATCGTGCACGCGCCGCCACGTCCGAACGGGCAGGCGGTGCTGGTCATTCCGGGCGGCGGCTACCAGCGGGTGGTAATCGACAAGGAGGGCAGCGCGCTGGTGCCGGACTGGGTGCAGCGGGCAGGCTTCACCCTGTTCGTGCTTCGCTACCGCCTGCCGCAGCCGGGCAGGGACCGCCAGGCGGCGCTGGCCGATGCCCAGCGTGCGCTGCGGGTCGTGCGCGACCAGGCCGCGCGCCGCGGCCTGGAGGCGGACAATGTGGCGGTCATGGGCTTTTCCGCCGGCGGCCACGTGGCTGCGCGGCTGGCCACCGGCTTCGATGCGCCGGTCTATCCCGCACGCGATGCGATCGATCAGCTGAGCGCGCGCCCGGCACGGGCGGTGCTGGTCTACCCGGTCATCGACATGGGCGCGCATGCGCACAGTGGTTCGCGCGGGCGATTGCTGGGCGAGCGCTCTGACCCCGCATTGGCGACGCAGTACTCGGTGCAGGAGCACGTGCATGCGGACATGCCGCCGACGATGCTGATCCATGCCAACGACGATCGCGTGGTCAGCGTGCACAACAGCGAGGTGATGGCGCAGGCGCTGGCCAGGGCGGGTGTCGAGCACGAACTGCATGTGTTCGCCCATGGCGGCCACGGCTTCGGCATGCGCCTGCAGCCCGGCTCCACCCTGTCGCAGTGGCCAGCGCTGGCGCAGGCATGGCTGACAGCAGGAAAGGATGCGGAGGGCAGCCGATGACGAGAGCACCCGACGATCTGCAGCGCCGCCGTTTCCTGCGCGACAGCGCGCGCTGGGCGCTGGCCACGGCCACGCTGGTGGCACTGCCGGCAGCCGCGATGCCCGGTGCACGCGACGAACGCCTGCCGATCGTCCGCGTGCGCGGGGGGCGCCTGCGCGGCCAGCATGAACAAGGCGTGCTGGTATTCCGCGGCGTGCGCTACGGCGCCGATACCGGCACCCATCGCTTCCAGCCACCACGCCGGGAAGCGGCATGGAACGGGATCGCCGATGCACTGGACTATGGCGCGGCCGCACCGCAGGGCGGCGCGGAAGGCCCCGGCAGCGAAGACTGCCTGTTCCTCAACGTCTGGACCCCCGCACTGGGGGATGGCGGCCGCCGCCCGGTGCTGGTCTACATACACGGGGGTGGGTTCAACAACGGCTCCGGCAGCGATCCGCTGTACGACGGCAGTGCGCTGTGCCGCCGCGGCGATGTGGTGGTGGTGACCCTCAATCATCGGCTGAACACCTTCGGTTACCTGTACCTGGGCGCACTTGGCGACGCACGCTACGCCGCGTCGGGGAATGTCGGCCAGCTCGACCTGGTACAGGCGCTGCAGTGGGTGCGCGAGCACGCGGCGATCTTCGGCGGTGACGCTGGAAACATCACCGTGTTCGGCCAGTCCGGGGGCGGCGCCAAGATCGCCACGCTGATGGCGATGCCGGCGGCACGCGGCCTGTTCCAGCGCGCGTGGACGATGAGCGGGCAGCAGGTCACCGCGGCCGGCCCGCGTGCCGCCGCGCAGCGCGCTGCCATCGCAATGGAGGCAGTGGGTGCAAAGGACCTGTCTGCCCTGCTGCGGCTCCCGGCCACGGATCTGCTTGCAGCCACCCGTGCCCGCGATCCATCGCGGGTGGAAAGCACGTCGCTGTACTTCGGGCCGGTACTGGACGAAGTCTCCCTCCCGGTGCATCCGTTCTGGCCGCAGGCGCCGCGGCAGTCGGCCAGCATTCCGATGGTCATCGGCAATACGCGCGACGAGACCCGTGCCTTCCTCGGCAACGATCCGGCCAACTTCACCTTGACCTGGGAGACGCTGCCGGCACAGCTGCAACGCCAGCAGTTCGTGGATCTGCTGCCGCAGACGGTGATCGCCGAGTACCGGCGCCTGTACCCGCATTACACGCCTTCGGAGGTGTTCTTCGCGGCCACTACCGCAGGACGTTCCTGGCGCGGCGCAGTGGAGGAGCTGGAAGCGCGTGCGCGCCAGCCCAGCGGGGCCGCGCCCACCTGGGCCTACCAGCTGGACTGGGGCTCACCGGTGGAGCAAGGCCGGCTGCGCGCCTTCCACACGCTCGACATCCCGCTGGTGTTCGACAACGCCGGCCTGCCCGGCGCACGCACCGGTGGCGGCGCGGACGCGCATACGCTGGCGGCGACAATGAGCGACGCACTGATCGCCTTCGCGCGCAACGGCGACCCCAATCATCGCGGAATGCCGCAATGGCCCCCCTACGCGCTGCCCCGGCGGCAGACCATGCTGTTTGATCGCCAGAGCGGCGTGGTGGACGATCCTCGTGCCGGCGAACGTGCGCTGTACGCGAAAGTACCGTTCGTGCAGCGCGGCACGCAGTGATGACACCGCGGTGCAAACATTCTGTTAACCCCTCTCGGCTAGAGTCGGGGCATGGGAACGATGTCCTTGCCACCGTCATTCACCGGCCGGGAGCGGCTGTTCGCTGCGATCGATGCCGCGGTGATGCTGGGCACGCCGGAGGCCATCACCGGTGCGCTGCAGCAGGTGCTGCGCGAGGCCATCGTCGATCCGTCCATCCAGCTGCCCCCCTGCGTGCGGCGCCCGGTCGAAGGGCATTACGCACGCCGTGAACTGCACCGCAGCCCGACCTTGGGCTACAGCGTCATCGCCATGTGCTGGGGCCCGGGCCAGGGCACGCCGCTGCACGACCACGATGCGATGTGGTGCGTGGAAGGCGTCTGGCAGGGCGAACTCATCGTCACTCCCTATGCGCTGATTGAACAGGATGGCGAACGTCATCGCTTTGCCGCCCAGCCCACGCTGTACGGCCACCGCGGTAGTGCCGGCAGCCTGATTCCGCCGCACGAGTACCACACGCTGTGCAACGCCAGCGAAGCGGACGTGGCCGTGTCGCTGCATGTCTACGAGGGCGTGATGGAACGCAGCGCGGTGTTCGAGCCGTTGGATGATGGCTGGTACCAGCGCCGGATGAAACGGCTGGAGACCGAGGCGTCCTGACCCACGCCGGATCACGCCCGGCGTAATGCAGGCATCATCGCGGCACGCCGACCACGTTGTTGAGCCGGGTCACTTCCTCGCCACCGTCGGCCAGCGCCACGCGCACGCGCAGGCCGCTGCGGTCACAGGCCGGCAACGGCAGCCAGACCTGCACGGTCTTCGGCTGCAGGTCACTGGGTGCCCCCAGCGCCGGCACGTCCGTGCGGGCGATCTCGCGACCGCGCGCGTCTTCCAGCATTGCTACGGCCACGCCGGTGCCGACATGGCCCAGGCTGTGCACGGTCACCTGCAGCTGGCTGCCGTCGATGCGTACGTCGCCGCGACCCACGCCCAGGTCCGGCCGTGTTTCCACCGGTGTTCCCTCGGACACGCGTTCGAACTCGAACACCTCGGTACGCCCGGGACGGAACTGCAGCGCCACCGAAGCGCTGGTTTCCAGCTGTACGCGGCGTTCGGCGGGCGTGCCGTCGATGTGGCCATCGCCATCGGCATCCACGCCGCTGCGTATCCGCCAGGTCCCGCTGGCCACGTTCCAGCCGGTCATGTCGGCGCCGATGGTGCGCGTGCCCAGGTTGTAGCTGGTAACGGTGAAACGTTCACGCGACGGCGCATGCACCAGCAGGGCGACCTGTTCGGCCGCTCCATCGCGGTCGAAGCGCCAGCTGACGGTGTGGCCGGGCCAACTCTGGTTGCGCTTCAGCGCGATCCCACCCAGGCGTGCGCGCTGGAGGAATTCACTGGGCGCTTCCACGCGGTCGGACCACCAGTGGCCCTCGGTGTTCATGTACGCGCGCTGCACTTTCGCCTGCAGGCCGTCGGCATGCAGGGCGGCGATGTATGACCTGTCGCCGCTGGCCTGCCAGGCCATCAGGCTGGCGAAGCCGGTTTTTCCCGCGTCAGCCTCGGCGCGCAGCAGCGGATACCAGTCCTGTTGCCGGCCCAGTACGTCCACGACGTTCTCGCCCAGGTTGGCCAGTGCGCCCGGACCGCCACGGGCCACGCGGTAGTCCAGTGCCTGCAGGTACTTCGCATCGCCGCTCCAGCGCCACGCCGCCCAGAAGGTGTGCATCGTGTCGCCACTGCCGGAGCCGTTGTTCAACTCGCCGCCGCGGGTGGCACCGCTGGCCCAGTTGATCTCGTTGGGCAGGGTGAAGCGTCCCTTGTCGTCCTTGCCTGCGTGGGCCAGATAGCCATCGGCCAGGCCGATCACCAGCCCGCGGCCGGTGGGGTCGGCGTTGTACTGGCCCAGCAGGAACGCCGGGTGCAGCACCGGGAACGAATACGGCTTCTGCCACTGCCAGTTCGGTTCGCGGTAGACCTTGTTGCCACCGAACCAGTTGCTGGAGAACAGCAGGTGGCCCTGCGGGTTGCGCAGGATGATGCGCTCGTCGAAGGCCTTCACCGTTTCCATCAGGCGTTCCAGCGTCAGCGGATCGCCCCAGTTGAGGTAGAGCATGGCGCTGTTGGTGTTGATGCCTTCCTCATAGGAATGCAGCTCGTCGGTCTCGATGGTACTCAAGCCGTTGCTGAACATGCCGTTGCGGTACACCGCGTCGGACAGCGCGGTCAGCGAGGCGTTCAATCGATCCGGCTGCACGCCCATCAGGGCCAGCCCCGGCCACTGCTGGGTCAGGTCGGAATCGTCCGAAATGCCACCACCGAAGTCACCGTAGGCCCCCTGCCGTTCGTCGATCCACCAGTCGACGAACTGCCGCACCTGCGCCAGGTCCTGCACCTGGTTGAATGCCCACGCCGGCACGCCCCTGGGCACGGCAGGCGCCGTGTAGGGCGGGCGGCCCTGGCTGTTGTAGCTGATGTAGTTCCAGTACAGGCGGCCGAGTTCATGGTCCGGGTCCACCCGCAGCAGGTCGCTCAGGTCCGCGTACACGCGCGCGTACAGGCGCTGGCGCTTGGACGTGGTGTGCTCTTCCACCAGGAAGCCCCAGTTGTCGCGGACTTGGTTGAAGCGGTCGGCCACGTGCTCCTTCAGCGCGTCGGCACGCGGCTTGAACACCAGCCGGACCTGCGCACCGTCGAGGGCATCGGCATCGAAGCCTGGTGCGGCCGAGGCGATGCTCAGCCACAGGCTGTCCGGGGTGAGGATGCGATCGCGCAGGTCCAGCCACAGCGTGCGCGCCTGCCGTGGCGGCACCGACACCGATACATCGATCATGTCGCGCGCCGGCCAGATCGGATCCTTGATGCGGATGTTCAGCGGGATCAGTCCATCGTGGGTGGGCGGCAGGTCCAGCGCGGGAAGGTCGATGGCCACGCCGTCCAGGCCGTCGTGCATGTTCTCCCAGCTGTAGGCCCAGCTGCGGATCAGCGGCTGGTTGGCCGGCGCGTCACCCACCCCGGAAGGAATCAGCACGTGCACGATCGGCTGCGGATGTGCGGGCAGGGTGCCGGCATCCCGGCGGCGGGAACCGGCGCCCTTCGGCAGCGCCATCACCGTGCTGCGTTCGGCGGCCGGGAAACGTCCGTCGATGTAGCGGCGCAATGCGTCCAGGTTGGTGTAGTCGGGCAGCGCCCGGCTGTCGATGATGTAGGTCTGCTTCACCGTGCCTTCCGGCTCGGTGCCCTTGCTCACGTGGTAGGCCCAGATTTCCTGGATCGGTGTTTCCTGCTCGACGTTGCTGAAACGCAGCACGCCGCCGCGCTGCGCGGCAATGTCGTCGACGCTGCGCACCACGCCGCGCGGGCGCGTGACCAGCACGTCGGTGGCATGTTCGGCGTCGGGCCCGTGGGAAAGGGTGCCGAAGGCCGCACCACGGATCTCCACCCGGTTCACCGTTTCGGTGGCCGGCAGGGTCAGGTCCAGGTGCTGGCCGCCTTCCACATAGGTGTTCCAGTCCGGAAGCTGGAAGTAGTCATTGCGGCCGGGCAGGCGCGAGCGGTTGTACACGCCCGGCCAGGTGGTTTCGGCGATGCCATCGGTGGCCTTCCACATCCACGCCTTCAGGTCGCGGGTGTCGGCGAATTCGATCTTGCGGATGCGGGTGCCGGCCGACGCCAGCGCAGGCGGTGCCGCGCCTTCCCAGCCGAAGCGATGGCGCCACGCGCGCTCGTCGCTGGCCGGCGCCACCGCGCTGGCCGGCGCCTTGCCGCCTGCCAGTGCCTGCACGGCGGGGGCGTCGAGCATGCGGTCGTACACCCGGATGTGCTGGAAGTCGCTGCCACGCAGGAAGTTGTAGCGGCTCTGCACCTGGTAGGGCGCCATCACCCGCCCGGCCAGGCCGAGCTGGTCCAGCGCCGCATCGTAATCGCCTGTGGCTTGTGCACGCGCCACTTCGCGGCCATCGATGAACAGGCGCACGCCGTGGTCCTCATCCCAGGCGAAGGCCAGGTGCAACCACTGGTCGGGACGCGGCAGTGCATCCATGCGGAACGACACGCGTGTGCGTGCCAAGTTGGCATCGGTGACGAAGGCATCGAAGCCGTGCCCGTTCCAGTCGATGCGCAGCCAGGCCATGTCCCAGCTGCTGTGGTCGGCGTAGCCGACGCGGAAGATCACGAACGGCGCTTCACCCACCGCATAGCGTGAACGCCAGTCGAAGGCCAGCGTGCCGCGCTGGGCCAGGATGTTGCCCGGCGCGTCCCAGGCAAGCACGCCGTCGTCTTCCCATTGGATGGCCTTGCCATGCTCGCCGTCGTCGACCACCGCGACCTTGTCGCGAAAGTTCGCTACGGCCTCACCGTGAGCGGTCACGGCCTGCAGGCCGTGATTGGCATCCACATCGAAGAGCAGGGTGGGGACATCGGCGGCGGCCGTCGCGGGGCCTGCAGCCAGGGCCACTGCCAGCAGCAGGCAGCGGGACACGGTCGTGCGGTGCGGCATGGAGACATTTCCTTTCAACGGGCGACGGCCGGCGGCGGGCCGCCGGACCGTAGCAAGGCCACGCCGCAGCGGCACCTTGCGGCGCAGCAGCGGTCATGGCGAACCGCGGCGCGTATCGGTACGCGCCGCCGGCGTTGCTCAGAACTTGTAGCGCACGCCCAGCAGGAACTGGCGGCCGGTTTCGGTGTACTGGAGTGGCAGGCGGCCGGTGGCGGGCGAGTACACCCATTCATCCGAGGCTTCGTTGGTCAGGTTGATGCCTTCCAGGCTCAGTTCCAGCTGGTCGCTGATCTTGTAGCGGATGGACGCATCAATGACCGTGGTGCCGGTCATGCCGTGGTAGCCGTCCAGGTTGAAGCCGGTTTCCTGACCGGGCACCTGGGTGAGGTAGTCATCGCGGTTGGTGGCGGAGACGCGGCCAGCGAAGGTCTCGCCTTCGTAGAACAGCGTTGCGTTCCATGACGATTTGGACAGGCCCAGCAGATCGTTCTTCATCACCGGCTGGCCAGCCGAGTTGATGTACTGGATCTTCGATTCGACCCAGGTGTAGTTCAGCTGCACGCCCAGGTTCGACCACTTGCCCGGCAGGAAAGTGAAGGGCTGGGTGTAGTTCGCCTCGGCGCCGTACAGCTCACCGCCGGGGGTATTGACTGGCCGGGTGAAGGTGAAGTCGTCGGTGGGCGAGGCGCCGGTACCGGTCAGCAGTTCGGCAGGCAGGCCGCTGTCGGTGTACGGGCGGTTCTCGCGCAGGGTCTGGACCGAGGTCTCGATGTCCTTGTAGAACAGGCCCAGGCCCGCCATCGCGCCTTCGGCGAAGTACCACTCGAAGCCCAGGTCGACATTGGTGGCGCGCGTCGGGTCCAGGTTGGGATTGCCGCTGGAGATGGTGCGCGCACCACCGGCCACGGCCACGGTTGCACCTGGCGTCAGGCTGCCCAGGCCCGGGCGGGTCATGACCTTGGCCGCACCCAGGCGGATCAGGAAATCGGGCGTGACCTCGGCCACCAGGTTGAACGAGGGCAGGGTGTCATCGTAGGTGCGGGTGGCGGTGGTGGAGGTGGTACCACTGGCCAGCGTCGACAGCCCGGTGGAGGTCTGCCTGGTGCGCACGTAGCGCACGCCGAAGTTGCCCGACAGCGGCAGCGAGCCGATTTCGGTGCTGAACTCGCCCATCAGGTAGGCACCACGGTCCTTCTCTTCCACGCTGCGCACGTTGTTGGCGCGCGGCGCGACGGCATAGATGCCGCTGTTGCTGTAGATGTCGAACTGGTCGGCGATTGCATCCAGGTTCGGCACCACCCAGTTGGACGGATTGCCATTGATGCCCTTCAGGCCGGCCTGGTTGATCATGTCCACGGGCACGATCCTGCTGCCGCTGGCGAAGGTCGGCACGGCCAGTTCGCTGGCACGGCGCAGTTCGGTGGTCTTGAACGTGTAGTCCTTGGCAAGCACGCCGCCCTTCAGGCGGAAGCCGGGGCTGATGTTCCAGTTGAAGTCGATCTGGCCGGTATCGAAGTCGTTGTCCACGTACTGCGGGCGCAGGCGGATTTCCGCCAGTTCCCAACCGTTGGGGTCGGTCGGGTCGATGCCGTAGTTGAGGATCGGGAAGCGGCTGTTGCCACGGTAGTCGTAGCTGTAGCCCTTGACGTCGTACTTGTCCATGATGACGGTGGTCTGCACTGGATTCTCGTGCCTGGAGCGCGAGATGCCCAGCTTGCCGGACACGGTGAAGTCGTCGCCGAAACGGTGCTGGCCGTTCAGGCTGATCTGCTTGAACTCGGTGCTCCACTCGTCGTGGCGGTTCTCGGTACGGATGTCGACGTTGTCGAATTCACCGTACAGCAGCGCGCCGTTGCGGATCTCGCCGTTCCTGACGATGGTGCTCGGCTTGCCGACCAGGCGCGGGGTGCTGCTGCTGCCACGGCTGAAGGAAATCGCTTCGATGTACTGCTCGTCGCGGGTGGCATCGATCTTCGAGTACAGCATGTCCAGCGATACTTCACTGGCATCGCTGGGCTTCCACTGCAGCGAGCCGGTCACGCCCAGGCGCTTCTGCTCGTGTTCCATCTGCACGTAGCGCGGGAAGCGCGGGTGGAATACATCAGCGGCGCGTGCGGCGGCGAACGGCGATGACGCAGCGAAGTTGCCATTGCTCGGGCCGTTGGCCCAGCGGCCGGTGTTGGAGCCTTCCTCCAGTGCCTGGCGCTCGGAGTAGGCCACCGACAGGAGGGCGCCGAAGGTACCATCGGCGAAGGTGTTGGAGACCAGCGCGGCCAGCCGCGGGTCGGCCTTTTCGGCCATCTGGTTGTAGCCGGCCTGGCCGCTTGCGGCGAAGGTGAAGCCGTCGTAGTCGAACGGGCGCGCGGTGCGCAGGTCGACAGTGGCACCCAGCGAGCCTTCCTCGACGTCGGCCGAGGCGGTCTTGCGCACCACCAGCTGCGAGAACAGGTCCGAGGCAAACACGTTGAAGTCGAAACCGCGGCCGCGGTTGGTACCACCGCTCTGGTCACCGGCGCCGACGGTGGTCAGCGCTTCCATCCCATTGATGCGCACGCGGGTGAAATCCGGGCCCAGGCCGCGCACCGAGATGTTGCGGCCTTCGCCGGCTTCGCGTGTGATCACCACGCCCGGAATGCGCTGCAGCGATTCAGCCAGATTGAGGTCGGGAAACTTGCCGATGTCTTCGGCGACGATGGCATCGACCACGCCGGCCTCGCCGCGCTTGATGTCCAGCGCCTTTTCGACACTGGCGCGATAGCCTGTGACGTTCACCGTGTCCAGGTCGGTAGCGGTCTGCTGCTGGGCGGCCGCGCTGGTGGACAGGGCGAGTCCCACCCCCAGGGCCAGCAAGGTAACCGGTGTCTTTTTTCCATGGATCCGAGATTGCATGCCTTTCCCCTCTCCCAAAGGTCTGGTATCGCAGCTGCGCGGCGAAATGACACCGCTAGTCAAAACCGACGTTAGCAGCACCACCGGGATCGGGCATCTTGCACCGCAACAGATTTGCAATGTCTCCAAGACGCTTGCAGGACAAAGGTTTCGACATATAGCCCAAGCGCTCTCAAGGCGTCTTCGGTCTAGAATGACACCGCTAGCCAATCGCCACGCCCCTCGCGTGGTCCACTTACACGCCATGCAGTGTCCCATGCTGGTGGCACGCGTGAAGGAGCTGAGATGGGTCGTATCGTGTGTTTTGGAGAGTTGTTGCTGCGCCTGGGTGCCCCCGGCAACGAACTGCTGCTGCAGTCGCCGCAACTCCAGGTCCATGTGGGAGGGGCCGAAGCCAACGTGGGTGTCTCGCTGTCCCGGCTTGGACATCAGGTGGCCATGGTCAGCACCGTGGCCGGCAATGCGCTGGGGGCGCATGTACTGGGTGAACTGCGGCGGCACGGCGTGGATACGCGCGGTGTGCGCGAGGACGCCGAGGGCCGCATGGGCCTGTACTTCCTCACCACCGGCGCGGTACAGCGCGCGAGCGAAGTGGTCTACGACCGCGCGGATTCGGCGTTCGCGCGCAGCACTGCAGCCGACTACGACTGGCCAGCGCTGCTGCAGGACGCGCAGTGGCTGCACGTCTCCGGGGTCAGCCCGGCGTTGGGCCCGCACGTGGCGGCGGCCACGCTGGCGGCGGCGCGCGCGGCAAGACAGGCCGGTGTCCGCGTCTCCTTCGACGGCAATTTCCGGCCCCGCCTCTGGCAGCGCTGGGGAGGCGATGCGCAGGCGGTATTGCGCGAACTGTTCGCGCAGGCCGACATCGTGTTCGCCGACTACCGCGACATGGAGGTCGTACTGGGCACCCGCTTCACCCAGCCGGACCTGATGGAGCGGATCGACGCGGCCGCTGCCGCCGCGTTCGGTGCCTTTCCGCAACTGCAGTGGATGGCCTGCACGCAGCGGCAGGTGCTGAGCGTGGACCACCATGTGCTGGGCGCTGTGTTGCTGGGTTGCGACGGAACCCGCGCACAGGCCCCACTGCGTCATCTGCAGGGCATCGTCGACCGCATCGGTGGCGGTGATGCCTTCGCGGCCGGCATCCTGCATGGCATCCTGTCCGGCCTTGATGCCGACGCCACCGTGCGGTTCGGCCTGGCCGCCGGGGCGCTGAAGCACTCCATCCCCGGCGATTTCAATCCTGTCAGCGAAGCTGACGTGCTGGCCCTGATGGGCGAGGAGCGATTCGATGTCCGCCGCTGATCCGCGCGTACGCGCGGTCCTGAAACTGGCACCGGTGATTCCGGTGTACACCCCCGAAGACGTGAATGACGCGGTCGAAGTGGCCCAGGCCCTGTTCCGCGGCGGCCTGCCGGTGATCGAAGTGACCCTGCGCACGCCGCAGGCGCTGGACGCGATCACGGCCATGGTCGAGGCCGTACCGGACGCGGTGATCGGTGCCGGCACCGTTCTTACCCCGGCGCAGATGCAGGCGGTGAAGCAGGCCGGAGCGCGTTTCGCGGTGTCCCCCGGCGCCACGCCGGCACTGTACGCGGCCGCGCGCGATGCCGACCTGCCGTACCTGCCCGGTGCGGCCACGGCCTCGGACCTGATCCTGGGCCTGGAGCACGGCCAAGACACGTTCAAGTTCTTTCCCGCCGTGCAGGCCGGCGGTGCCGCGCTGCTGGCGGCCTGGCACGGTCCATTCGCCGACGTGCGCTTCTGCCCGACCGGTGGCATCAGCGCGCAGACCGCGCCGCAGTTCCTGCACCTGCCCAACGTGCTGTGCGTGGGTGGCTCGTGGTTGACCACGCCGGCACTGCTGCAGACCCGCGACTGGGAGGCCATCGAGCGCCTCGCCCGCGAGGCCTCGGTGCTGGCCAGCTGAACCCGGCGCACGGATCTTCAAAGGTTTGATCGTGATCAAAGCGCCGGCCTCGTGCCGGCGTCATTCTGTGGGCAAGCGCACTACGGAGATCCGAACATGAATTCCACCATGAAGGCCGCTGTCGTGCGTGAGTTCGGCAAGCCACTGGTCATCGAGGAAGTCTCGGTACCACGCCCGGGGGCGGGCGAGGTACTGGTCAGGATCGAGGCCTGTGGTGTCTGCCACACCGACCTGCACGCCGCCGAGGGCGACTGGCCGGTGAAACCGAACCCGCCATTCATCCCCGGTCACGAGGGCGTGGGGCACATCGTGGCCGTGGGAGGCGGGGTAGGGCACGTCAAGGAAGGCGACAGGGTCGGCATCCCCTGGTTGTACTCGGCGTGTGGCCATTGCGAACACTGCCTGGGCGGCTGGGAAACGCTGTGCGAGACGCAGCGCAACACCGGCTACTCGGTCAACGGCGGCTTCGCCGAGTACGCACTGGCCGATGCCAACTATGTCGGCCTGCTTCCGAAGGACGTGGGCTTTGTCGAGATCGCGCCGGTGCTGTGCGCCGGCGTGACCGTCTACAAGGGCCTGAAGGTGACCGACACCAAGCCAGGGGACTGGGTGGTGATTTCCGGCATCGGCGGCCTGGGCCACATGGCCGTGCAGTACGCCCGCGCAATGGGCCTGAACGTGGCGGCGGTGGACGTGGACGACAACAAGCTGGCGTTGGCCCGGCAGCTCGGCGCGCAGATCACCGTCAACGCGCGCACCACCGACCCCGCTGCCTTCCTGAAGAAGGAAATCGGCGGCGCGCACGGCGCCCTGGTCACGGCGGTGTCGCCGAAAGCGTTCGAGCAGGCGCTGGGCATGGTCCGCCGTGGCGGTACCGTTTCGCTCAACGGTCTGCCGCCGGGCAACTTCCCGCTGGACATCTTCGGCATGGTGCTCAACGGCATCACCGTGCGCGGCTCGATCGTCGGCACCCGGCTGGACCTGCAGGAGTCGTTGCAGTTCGCTGCCGAAGGCAAGGTTGCCGCCACGGTCAGCACCGATCGCCTGGAAAACATCAACGAGGTGTTCGCGCGCATGCACGCGGGCACCATCGAAGGCCGCGTGGTGCTCGACTTCGCCGCCTGACCGCCTGTGCATGGCCGCCGTCGCTCCGTCCCCCTCTCCCACGGACGCGGCGGCCATGCCGATCCATCGGTAGTACCGGCCGCAGGCCAGCAACCCCAGGCACTTCGCGCAGCCTTACAATGCGCGCATGCCCGCCCTGCTCAAGACCCTGTTCCTGTCCTTCGTCGCCCTGATCGGCGGCGTGCTGTCGCTTGCGCTGGTCAGCAGCGTCGCCAGCTGGCTGCCCCCGCTGGTGGGCATGTCGCCGGACAACAACAGCGTGCAGCTGGGGTGGGACCTGGCCTTCAGCGTGCTCGGTGGCGTCGCCGGCATTTCCTTCGCCACCTACTACGCGCCCTGCTGGCCGCGTTCGCATGGTTTTTCCATCTGGTCACTGATCGCGCTGGGCTGCGGCTACGCGGTGTGGGCCGCAGGCGCTGATTTCCCGCTCTGGTTCGTCATTTCGCTGCTGGCATCGCTGCCGTTGCAGCTGCTGGCCGGCTGGTGGTTCGGCCGCCGCGCGTCGCGCGACGCAAGGTAACGCCGCCCCTGTAGAGCCGAGCCCATGCTCGGCTGCCTGTGTCGATGTGCATGCAAGCCGAGCATGGGCTCGGCTCTACAGGTCCATGCGCGGCAGCGTCTGCTTCAACCGCGCGATGCCCTGCCATGGGTCACCCTTCAGCCGCTTCGCGCGCGCCAGTGCCTTGGCCATCGGAAACGCGTCGGCCGCACTGACGCGTGCAAGCTCTTCCCAGCGCAGCGGCACCGCCACGCCGGCACTGTCGCGCGCGCGCAGCGACCACGAGCACACGCTGGTAGCACCCCTTGTGTTGCGCAGCCAGTCGATGAAGATCACCCCGCCGCGCTTGGCCTTGCTCATCGTCGCCACATAGCGATCAGGCTGCTCCAGCGCCATTGCCTGCGCGAACGCCTCGCAGAACGCCTTCGCCTCGTCCCAGCCTGCCTTGGGCTGCAGCGGCACCACCACGTGCACGCCCTTGCCACCGGACAGGCGTACGAAGCTCTTCAGGCCCACCTGCTGCAGGCGGTCGCGCACATCGCGTGCACCGGCTTTCACCTGTGCCCAGCTGACACCTTCGCCGGGGTCGAGATCGAACACCAGACGATCCGGATGTTCGGGATCGGCCACGGTCGCGCCCCAGGGATGCAGCTCCAGGGTGTTCATCTGCACCAGCTGCAGCAGGCCGCGCGTGTCGTCGATGTAGACGTAATCCTCGCGGCCGCTTTTCTGCTGCAGGGGCACCGCATGTACCGCATCGCCCAGGCCGGGACCATGGTGCTTCTGGAAGAAACAAGCCTTGCCTACGCCGTCCGGGCAGCGCAGCAGTGACAGTGGTCGTCCGGCGATTTCGGGCAGGATCCAGCGCGCCATGCGCTGATAGTAGTCGGCCACGTCGCCCTTGCGCAGTTTCTGCTTTGGAAACACCACCCGCTCCGGATGAGTGATCTGGACCTCACCTCCGGCTTCGGCATCTGCGGTGCTCATTCCCAGGTCCTCCTTCTGCTTGTCGCTGCGCAGCCGCTTGAAACTGGCCTGGCGCAGCAGGCCTTCCTTGCCCCAGCCACGGAACGCCACCTCCGCCACCGCCACTGGTGTCACCCAGCGTACGCTGGCAGCGCGGAACGGCACATGCGCCGGCAACTGCAGCACGGGCGTCTTCACTGCCAATGGCCGCAGTGCCTTGAGCAGCGCACGCAGGCTTTCATCGTCGAAGCCGGTGCCAACGCGGCCGACATAGCGCAGGCCAGCCTTGTCCGGCGTGGCCAGAAGCAGCGAACCGAATCCCACCCGGGAACCCTTGGGTGCCGTGTAGCCGACAATCACGAACTCGTCGTTGTCTTCGTGCTTCACCTTCACCCAGCTGCGCGCGCGGGTATTCACGTACGGCGCATCCACCTGCTTGCTGACGATGCCTTCAAAGCCGGCCTCGCCGCTGGCATCGAATACCTGCGGCCCATGGTCGATCACGTGTTCGCTGAAGGCCAGGGTGCCGGGCGCGGGCCCGATGAGGTCCTTCAGCAGCGCCTTGCGCTCCACCAGCGGTGCACGACTGATGTCCACGCCCGCCACACCCGGAAGATCGAACACGATGTAGCGCAGTGGTTGTTTCGAACTGCCGTCGATCACGCGCTGCAACGCTGCGAAGTCACTGCGTCCTTCCTTGTCCAGCACCACCAGCTCACCGTCCAGTCGCGCATCACGCACCGGCAGCGCCCGCACGGCCTGCACGACCTCGGGAAAATCGGCCGTCCAGTCCAGGCCGTTGCGCGAGCGGAGTTTCACCTCGCCATCGTGCAGGTCGGCCAGCAGCCGATAGCCATCCCACTTGATCTCATGCAGCCAGCGCTCGCCGTCCGGGGCACTGTCGCGATGATCGGTCAACTGCGGTTTGAACCCGCGGGGATAGGGCGTATCACGTGCGCCGTGCAGCTGCAGTGCGCATGCATGCCAGCGCGCATCGGCCTTGCGTGTGGTCGTCCGTGCGGCGGGGACCGAGCGCACCGCCTTCCCTGCGGAACGCTTCTTCGCCGCAGGTGCTCGTTTCGGCATCGGTGCCGTCAGCAGGTCATCCGCCTCGGCGTCGCGCCCTTCACCATCGTCGCGCTTGATCAGCAGCCATTGCACCTGGCGTCCTTTCATCGCGGTGCGCACCAGCTTCCAGCCACCGGCCAGGCGTTGCCCATGCAGCACGAAGTCGATCTTTCCTGCCGCCAGTGCCTGCAGAGGATCACCTTCGCAGGCCCAGGTACCCTGATCAAACACCTCGACGTGGCCCGCGCCGTAGTGGCCTTCGGGAATGTCTCCTTCGAAGGTGGCGTAGGACAGCGGGTGATCTTCCACTTCCACGGCCAACCGCTTCTCACCGACGCGAAGCGAAGGACCTTTCGGCACCGCCCAGCTCTTCAGCACGCCGTCCATCTCAAGGCGGAAGTCGTAGTGGCGCGAGCTGGCATGGTGCAGCTGGATGACGAAGGTCGGCCGCCGCCTCGGATCACCGCGGACGCGCGTGTCGTCAGGCTCCGGTGTCTGCCCGGCGCCACCGCCAAGTCGGCGTTTGCGGCGGTACTGGTGCAGCGACATGGTCAACCTGCCTTGCGCCGGGTGGTTTTCTTCACGGCCTTTTTGGCGGTCTTCTTCGCAGCCTTCTTCGCCGGTGCCTTGCGCGTCGCCGTCTTCTTCGCCGGCGTGCGCGTGTTCGCATCCAGGCTCTTCTGCAGCAGCGCCATGAAATCGACCACGTTGGTACTGGCGTCCTCGCGCGGTGCCGGCTCATCGTCCACCCGCGTGGTGCCGCCCTTGGACTTGATGCGCTTGTTCAGCACCTGCTGCAGGCGCTCGCGGAATTCATCGTGGTACTGCGACGGATCCCAGTCGCCGGCCATCGACTCGATCAACTGTTCGGCCATCGCCGTTTCCTTGCTGGTGATGCGGTAGTCGGACAGCTTGCCGGTGGGCAGCTTGTAATCCTCGGGATCCACCAGTTCCTGCGGATAGCGCAGGATCATCAGCACCAGCGCGTCCTCATGCGGCATCACCGCGCACAGGTATTCGCGCGTGCGTACCACCACCCGCGCGATGCCCACCTTGCCGGTGCTGCGCAGCGTTTCGCGCAGGAGCACGTAGCCCTTTTCGGCCTTCTTGCCAGGTACCAGCAGATAGGGTTTCTCGTAGTAACGCGGGTCGATCTGCGCCGCATCCACGAACGATTCCACTTCCACCGCTTCGTGGCTCTCCGGTGCGGCCGAGCGGATGTCGCCTTCCTCCAGCACGACATAGCTGCCCTTGTCGTACTCGTAGGCTTTGACGATGTCCTTCCAGGGCACTTCCTCGCCGGTGTCGGCGTTGACCCGTTCGAAACGGATCGGCTTGCGATCGCGGGAGTCGAGCATGCGGAACTGCAGATCGACCTTGCGTTCGCCGGACATCAGCGACACGGGCACATTGAGCAGGCCAAACGACAGCGTGCCGGTCCAGATCGGGCGGGCCATGGGCGTACCTTTGGCGGGGCAGGGTGCCCAGCGTGGGCCGGAGGGCGTAAACCAACCGTGTCCGTGCCGTGCACGTCAGGTGGCGCGACCACTTTGCTGTAGAGCCGAGCCCGCGCTCGGCTGCTTCAAGCGCCCGCCACTACTGCAGCAACGGCCTCACCGCCGCCGCCGGAATATGGTCCAGTGCGCGCCAGGCGTCCTCCACCACCGGCCGTGCCTGCGACCAGCTCAACCGCGACTGCCCGCGCATCTGCTCCCAGTGCTCGGCCAGTTCCTCGCAGGTATCGGCGGCATCAGCACGTGGCCAATCCGCGGCATGGGTGGTCAGCGCGAAGGCATACACCGGGCACAGATCACGCCAGTTGCGGTGGCTCTGGCCACGCCTCTCCTCGTAATCGCTGAGCATGTACTGCAGGTAATCCTGTGCCACCGCCTGCGGATCTTCCTGGCGGCGCGTGCGGCGCTGGGCGGTGCGCTGGCCAAGCGGATCGAGCAGGGCGTTGAACACGGACGGTGCGGGTCGTTCAAGACGGGGCATGGCCGGCTCCTGCAGCGGGGCGGGTGGGCAGGAATACGCGCGGTGCCGTTACCGGGGGGTGAGCGAGATGTTCATGACGCCAGGTTCGCAGTGGCTTTACCTGCAGGGCGGTGTAGTGGGAGCCCCGAGTGCAGGTACCAGACCATGAGCCGAGAGACCTCACGAGACCCGATGCGGGAAAACCACCCGCCCCTTCCCGGTGAACAGCGCGGCAAGCGCGATGCCGACAACGCCGACTACCGCGGCACCGGTGCGCCGTTCTTCGATGCCGAGCACGGTGACGACCATCTGCCGGTGAAACATGTGGCTGAACAGGCGGCCCAGGACCGCAAGGATGGCGGTGACCGCCATCGCGGTGGCCAAGAGAGCCCGCTCAAGCGCCGCGAGCGCAAGCAGCGCGCCAGCGACAACCAGGACGAGGCGCTGGAGGAAACCTTCCCCGCCAGCGACCCGACCTCGCCGTTCGTACCGGCCAAGGCCCCCGATTGACGGTAGCGCCGGGCCCTGCCCGGCGCGCGCAGCGGTCCCGCGCTAGCGCCACGACCACTGCACACCCACGCTGGCCCGCCGTCCCGGCCCGGGCTCGTAGTAGCGGCCATTGCCATCGTTGACGATCACCGAGCCGATGTAGGCCTGGTCCAGCACGTTCTCCAGCCGCGCGAAGGCACGCAGTTCACCGCCGGGCAGGGTCCAGCGGCGTCCGCCCTCCACGTGCAACAGGGCAAAGCCCGGCGCCCGTTCGGTGGCGACGTCGTTGACCACGGTATCGCTGCTGGCCGTGGCCTCCAGTGCCCATTGCCAGTCGGCGGGGCTCCACTGCAGGCGGGCGAACGCCTGCTGGCGCGGCACACCCGGCAAGCGACTGCCCGCCGCGACCACGTTGTTCGAGGTCAGGTAAGGCGAGCGCACCTGCGCCTGCAGCCAGGTCCAGGCCAACTGCAGTTCCAATTGCTCGGCCAGCGGCTGTCGGTACTGCAGTTCCACGCCCTGGCGGCGGGTGCGGCCAATGTTGCGATAGGTGCTGCGCCCTCCGGTGTTGCTGGCAACGGCCAGCTCATTGTCGGTATCTGCACGGAACAGGCTGATATCGAGCTGGATTCCGCCCTGCGCGTGCCACTTGCTGCCAATCTCCAGATTGCGGCTGCGGGCGGCCGCCAGATCCAGTGCCAATCCCGCCTGCCCGTCGGCGCGATAGCCCAGTTCGTTGAAGGTGGGGGTTTCGAAACCGCGGCCGACCGCAGCATGCAGCCGCCACTGCGGGCTGGCCTCAAAGCTGATCCCGGCCACCGGCGTGGTGGCCTGGTAGCGCCGGCGGCCACTGTCATCCGGGTTGCGGCCGATGATGTAGCGGTCGTCGGATTCGAAGCGCACGGTGCTGTGGCGCAGGCCAGCCAGCAATGACCAGCGTGGACTCCACTGCCACCACGCCTGCGCGAACTGATCGACGTTATGCACGGTGTCGATCTGGTCTCTGCGCAGGCGCCCCCGTACGCCCAGCGTGCTGCCGAGGAAGTTCTCGTAGCCGGTCCGATGCTGGCGCTGGCGGTCGGCGCTGAGCCCGGCCACCAGGTCCAGCGGTCGCCCGGCCAGATCGCCGTGCCAGCCCCAGCGCGCGTCCAGCCCGCCGTAGCCGGCGTCCAGATCGATCACGCCGCCGGCATGCAGCGGATTGGCCTGCGCCGTGGGCGGAATGGGCAGGAACTGGGTCACCGCGCGCTGCCCGGCATAGCCCATCAACTGCCAGCGCTGCGCTCCCGTTTCACGGGTCCAGCGCAGGCCGGCCTGCTGCTGGCGCACCGATTTGCGGGTGTTGTACGGGTGCGCCACCGCCGTGGCCTGGCGCGGATCAGCCGCCACCTGGGCACGGGTCAGGCCCAGCGGATCCTGTGCATCGGGGGCATCGAGCGCATTGAGCAACAGCTCCAGCCGCCCACCGCCCAGCGCACCACCGATGCGTGCGTTGAGCGATTCACGGCGCGCACGGCTGTGGTCCCGCCAGCCATCGGTGCGGAGGTGATTGGCGGCGATGTTGTAGTCCAGCAGTTGGCCGGCACCCTTCAGCTGCGCGCCGACACTGAGCGTGTTGTCGGCACCAGCGTTGAGCCGCAACCGCCACGGGTCGCCGGCCTGGCCCTGCGCGCTCCAGACCTGCAGCACGCCACCGGAGGAGTTGCCGTACAGCGCCGAGAACGGCCCGCGCAGCACGTCGATGCGCTCGGCGCCCAGCAGGCTGGCGTGTGACAGCTGGCCCTGGCCATCGGGCATGGTGGCCGGCACGCCGTCGATCAACACCCGCACCCCGCGCACACCGAAGGTCGAGCGCGCGCCGAAGCCACGGATCGACAGCTGCGTGTCCTGCGCGAAGTTCTGCCGGTCGCGCGCCAGCAGCCCCGGTACCCCGGCCAGCGCCTCGGACAGCTGCGCGCCGGTGCCAGCGCGGCTGGCATCGATCCAGACCGTGTCCTGGCTGGCCGGCAGCGCGAACGGGTCGATGCCCGGCACCCGTGCGGCCTGTACCTGCACCGCAGGCAGGGCGGTGGGCGCAGGCTCGGCCACCGCTGTCCAGGGCGACAGCAGCAGGGCAGACAGCGGAAGGCAACAGCGTCGTGCGGCGGGATTCATGATTCAGGTTGATGGATCGGGCGGCAACGCACGCCATGGTACGGGGCCGCGGATGACGATGGCGGCGGCCAGCCCCGGCAGGCTTTGTTACGATGGGCTGTTTCCGGCCGAAAAGCCGCGAACCGCGTGGCGCAATTCCTCCCCCTTTCCGTCTACCGAACGAGTACCGCCGTGTCCTTCTTTGCAAACGTGGAACTGGTCCCAGGCGACCCGATCCTGGGCCTGACCGAGGCGTACAACGCCGACAGCCGCCCGACCAAGGTCAACCTGGGTGTGGGCATCTACTACGACGAGAGCGGCCGCATTCCGCTGCTGCGCGCCGTCAAGCAGATCGAGCAGCAGCTCGCCGCTGAAGCCAAACCGCGCGGCTATCTGCCAATCGATGGCCTGCCGGCGTACACGCAGGCCACGCGTGAGCTGGTGTTCGGCAAGGACTCGCCGCTGCTGGCCGCCGGCCGCGTCACCACCGCACAGACCGTTGGTGGCAGCGGTGCGCTGCGCGTCGGCGCCGACGTGCTGAAGAAGCTGCTGCCGCACGCCACCGTTGCGCTGAGCAACCCGAGCTGGGAAAACCACCGCGCCGTGTTCAGCGCGGCCGGTTTCGAGGTGCTGGACTACACCTACTTCGACCCGACCACCCATGGGGTTGATTTCGACGGCATGCTGGCCGACCTGGGCAAGCTGGAAGCCGGCACCGTGGTGCTGCTGCATGCCTGCTGCCACAACCCCACCGGTGCCGACCTCACGGTCAGCCAGTGGAAGCAGGTCGCGCAGCTGCTGAAGGACCGCCAGCTGTTCCCCTTCATCGACATGGCCTACCAGGGCTTCGACAAGGGCATCGAACAGGACGGCGCCGCGGTGCGCATCATCGCCGAAGCAGGCATCGACAGCTTCATCGTCGCCAACTCGTACTCCAAGTCGTTCTCGCTGTACGGCGAGCGCGTGGGTGCGCTGTCGATGGTGGCGCCGACCGCCGTTGACGCCAAGGCCGTGCAGTCGCAGGTCAAGCGCGTGATCCGCACCATCTACTCCAGCCCGTCCACCCACGGTGCCGCGCTGGTGGCCGGCGTGCTGACCAACCCGGAACTGCGTGCGATGTGGGAGCAGGAGCTGACCGAGATGCGCGAGCGCATCCACGCCCTGCGCCAGGGCCTGGTCGAGAAGCTGGCCGCTGCAGGTGCCCCGCAGTTCGGCTTCATCAACGAACAGGCCGGCATGTTCTCGTATTCCGGCCTGAGCCGCGAGCAGGTCGAACGCCTGCGCGACGAGTTCGGCATCTACGCCGTCGGCACCGGCCGCATCTGCGTGGCCGCGCTGAACCAGAACAACCTGGAATACGTCGCCAAGGCCGTGGCCACCGTCGCCAAGGGCTGAAGCAAGGCTGCACGGGTTTGAGAACAAAGGCGCCGAAAGGCGCCTTTGTTTTTGCTTCTGCTTTGCTTCTGCTTTGCCTCTGCCTTTGCCACACCCTCCGCGCTCGCGGCGAACCCTGAAGCGCAGGGCGAGGCACACCGTGGCCAGGACCGTGAGGCGCATGGATGCGCCGACCGAGCCCCCATGGGTGAGGGCGCTTTGCCTGCGAGGCATGCCTCGCAAGCGCCAGAACGCACAGCCGCCAGCGGCTGGGCCGGACCACGGAGTGGGGTTTACGGCGTGTCCTGGCCACGGTGTGCCTCGCCCTGCGCCTCCATGAAGGAAGGCGCCGACAGCGCAACGCATCTGGAAACGATTACGCCTTCCCGCGCTCACGCACGGCGCCGCCATACGGGCGACAATAGGCGTTTTCCCGCTGCCGAGACCTGCCCGACCATGTCCCGTACTTCGTTGACCCGCTTCCTGATCCAGGAACAGCACGCCGGCCGCATCAATGCCGACCTGCGCCAGCTGATCGCGGTCGTCGCCCGCGCCTGCACCAGCATCTCCATCGCCGTCAGCAAGGGCGCCCTCGGTGGCGTGCTCGGCGACGCCGGTACCGGCAACGTGCAGGGCGAAGCGCAGAAGAAGCTGGATGTGATCAGCAACGAGATCCTGCTCGAAGCCAACGCCTGGGGTGGCCACCTCGCCGCCTGCGCTTCCGAAGAAATGGACCACAGCCAGCCGGTGCCGGACATCTACCCGCGTGGTGATTTCCTGCTGCTGTTCGATCCCCTCGACGGCAGCTCCAACATCGACGTCAACGTCTCCGTCGGCACCATCTTCTCGGTACTGCGCTGCCCGACCAACGTCGAACTTCCGGGCGATGACGCCTTCCTGCAGCCGGGCAGCAAGCAGATCGCCGCCGGCTACTGCATCTACGGGCCCAGCACCCAGCTGGTGCTGACCGTCGGCCACGGTACCCATGCCTTCACTCTGGACCGCGAGAAGGGCGAGTTCGTGCTGACCACCGAGAACATGCAGATCCCGGCGGCCACCCAGGAATTCGCCATCAACATGTCCAACCAGCGTCACTGGGAAGCGCCGATGCAGGCCTACGTGGGCGACCTGCTGGCGGGCAAGGAAGGCGCGCGCGGCAAGAACTTCAACATGCGCTGGATCGCCAGCATGGTGGCCGACGTGCATCGCATCCTGACCCGCGGCGGCATCTTCATCTATCCGTGGGACAAGAAGGACCCGTCCAAGGCCGGCAAGCTGCGCCTGATGTACGAAGCCAACCCGATGGGCCTGCTGGTCGAACAGGCCGGCGGTGCTGCCTGGACCGGCCGCGAGCGCATCCTCGACATCCAGCCCGACCAGCTGCACCAGCGCGTGCCGGTGTTCCTCGGCTCGCGCGAGGAAGTGGCCGAAGCCGTGCGCTACCACCACGCGCACGACGACGCGCAGGGCTGAGGGCCTATCGCCTGACAGCGGTCATGGCAGTTCGATGACATGACCGTGGGGTGACACCGAGGGCGGCAAACGGCACCATCAAGCCGTTGCCGCCTAAGGAATGCACGCATGCACGAGCAGGGCCCGGTCGATTTCATCGAAGTCATCCACAACGCCGTCCCCAGCGAGGTCTGCGCGGCCATCGTTGAACGCCTGCGCGCCACGCGTGGCCTGCAGCCCGGTGCCGTGGGCAGTGGCGTGTTCCCGGAACTCAAGCACAGCAAGGATCTGCGCATCAGTGGCCTGGACGGCTGGCAGGATGTCGACCAGCAGCTGCAGATCGCGGTGTTCAACGGCCTGCTGACTTATCTACGCCGTTATCCACAGGCGTTGATTGCGCCGCTGATGTTGCAGATCCAGGACAGCAACGGCCAACCGCGACGCCTGTCTGCCGAGGACTTCCCCGACATGCCGCCACAGCAACTGGCGGATCTTGCGCGGACCTGCCTGCGCCCCGGCGCCATCAACCTGCAGTGGTATGCGGCGGGCGAGGGTGGTTACCCCTACTGGCACTGCGAGCTGTACCCGAAGGATGCGCAGGCCGAGACCCTGCACCGGCACGTGCTGTGGACGCTGTACCTCAACGACGACTTTGACGAAGGCGAGACCGAGTTCCTGTTCCAGGGGCGGAAGATCGCGCCGCGCACCGGCAGTTTGCTGATTGCGCCGACGGCGTTCACCCACACCCATCGCGGCAATCGGCCACAGGGTGGCGACAAGTTCATCGCCACCAGCTGGATCCTGTTCCAGAGTGCGCAGAAGTTGTTCGGGGGAGGCTGAGGTCATCGTGTGCACCCTCCCGATGGGAGCCGGCATTCAGCGATGTACCTTATGCCATTGGTGGACTACCGGGCATTCGTAGAGCAGTAGTAATCGCCGTTCCTGTCCGAGTCCCAGTAGGTACCTCCGTAGAGCTTGACCGTACTGCCTCTCACCGTCAGCTCTACCGAGCGCGCCAGACGATCCTCGCAAAAGACCAACAATCGGTAGTAGCGCTGTCGTTTGTCCTTCTGTAGTCGCCACCGCTTGCTTGCGGCTTGTTTGATGAAGAAGGCAGCGATCTGCTCTGGATCAGATTCGAGGTTGGCTTCGAAAACCGCACCCATGAACGTGACCTTCGGTAAGAAGCTCACGTTCGTGGGATGGCCCCCTGAAGGGAGTTCAAAGGTTTGGGTAGCAGCGCGCAGCTCTGCTTCTGTTGGCTTCCCGGTCCAATCGCCACCTTCGATGGAGCTGAACGTGGAAAGGTAGGTCCCGCCGACCAAGACAGCTGCGACAAGGTACCCAATCAATTGGGCCAATGATCTCTTTCTTGGCATTCGCATTAGCCGTTGTCTTTCAACCGTGGCGCATGATGTTCCTTGGAGGCCTTGAATCCACTGCGCCTGCCAACCCTGGCTCAGTGGTGTCCCAAAAGAACTCCAACAACCCGTGGTAACGCAGCGTCACGCGTGATTCCCCAGAAACACCTACGACAATAGTTGCGCCATCGGATGATGGCCGCCATGCCGAGACCTCCGACCAACGCTCCTGCAATACTGAGCCTGGAACGCGGTCGTTCGTGCTCGACGCTACCGCGGGCGGCGGCGATAGAGGATGCCGCCTGCCGCTGCACCGAATACTGCCACGCCCAGGCCGACGAACTCCTGGTCTCCAAGCGCGTCGCCTGACATCAGCTTGCCGGTCGTCAGCAGGAGAACGTTCAATGGAAGCATCCACAGGAACGCGATGCCCAGCCAGTAGATGATCTTCATGTCATGTGCTCACGGGTCCGGATACATCGACTTGAACCAGTAGGCGGATCTGTTCCGCATCCATGTACTGAATTCTTTCGTCTCCAGCTCTCGCAGCTGGCGCATGTCTATTCCATAGCGTTGGAACAGCGAGATCAGCTCTCTCATACCGTCCTCATCCACAGCCGACGGATCAACAGAGACATTGATCGTCCTGAGAAATCCCTCAACAGACACCACACCCGATGTTTTGCTCAACCTTGAGAAGAACGCATCTTCGTCGAATCGTGAGTAGAACCTCAGGGATTCAATTTCCACCTTCAACATAGCCAGTCGTTGCAGAAGTAGTTGCTTGTAGGCTGATCCACTCGGTTATCGAGTGGCCCAAAGGATCGCCAGAGATTGCCGTCGCCGCCTTGCCAGGCACTGAGCTTCTCGACCGGAATTTCATTGAGTTGACATGTGAACTGGAGATAGAAGGAACGACCTTCTTTTCGATAGCTGTTCCATCCGACAGCCGTCACTTTGACTTCCATCCGACCATCGCGCTCGTGCGGCTGATGTAGTTCGACGTCCGCTGAATTGGTCAACCAGTAGTCTCCCTTGTACGCGAAGCCCGCGCTGCCACTGGTCAGCCGTGCATCGAGCACCTCCGGCATCCCTTCAGATGACGGAGTGTATCCCGTCAGGATGCCGGTGATCTTGATGAACTCCTGGGAATCCATCACACCCGGTGACTCCGAGAAGAGGCGCAGTAGAAGGAGGGTGTCCGTGCCCTTGCGCACCCTCTGACCTGTGTTTGCCGTCCAAAGATGTTGCTCGAACTCGTCCAGACTGGCTGGCATTTCAGTGGCAATCGATGCATGCGGAACTACGATGCATTCGTGCACTTCCTCCGCATGGACAGGCTGCGTTCCGAGTACGAGGGAGATGAAGCAGCAGGGTCTGTAGACCGAAGACTTCATCCTCAGATTCAAGCTCCATATGAAAGGCTGCTGCCATGTACATGGCCTTGGGCACAGGTCTCACAAGAATCGGAGAACATCCACCTGTCGCCAAGGGGTTGGCCGGGGGTTCAGCCTGGAAGGTTCGTGCTGGAAGTTCCCATCCGATGGTTTATCAGAAGGATCATGAAGAACGAGATCGTCATACCGATGAGCTGGAACTGGATGGAGTCGGGATATCCCTTGCAGTACTCAAATGCAGAGATGTCATCCACATGATCCAGGCACTCTCTGACAAGGCGGTAGAGGGACAACGCCTTGCTATAGAAGTACACCAGCGCTCCAACGCTGATTGCCCGCCCAACTGGAAGAACCGTCGTTCTCAATCGCTCCCTATTCACCCTTTTCCCCCGACTTCCCTTCGACAGGCATCCACGATTGACCGGTCATCCTATGGTCGACCGAATACCCTTGCCACCGCAGCGGACGGTTGTAACCTCTACAGCTCCGCCGGGAGCAGATGGATCGCTACAGGCAGCCCAGGGTGATCGGCGGCTGCCCGCGCAGGCTTCGCCGGGATTGCTCCCTCACGGCGGCGGTAGGCCCTCCTCGATGATTGAGTCCCCCTTGCCCGGGACGCCCTCCCACGCACGCGAGCGTCCATTCGACAGCCACGCCGCCTTGCTGTGCCCGTTGAATGCTTGGACGCCGGCGGAGGCTGATGTTGATTTCCGTCCTCTTCTGCGGTCGCCACTTGAATATCTGGACCTGCTCCCGATTCACTGGAAACAACCCTCAAGATCGAGGAAGGGCGGTCTGGCCCCATCTCATTCCCATCCTCCCATCCAATCATCATGCAGCCCGATTGAATCCGAGCACGGCGGATCACTTATTGTTCTGTACGAATACCTGCACTGGATCGCCAAGATGAGCATTTGGACGATTGCCCGGAATCCCCTTCAATCTTTGTACCATCTCATACAGACACCCAGAATGTTCTCACGACCAGTTCCACCCTCCTTGGATGAAAGCGCAAGTCTGGACAGAATCGCAGCCTGGCTTTCTACGTCACCAGCATCAGCCATTCTCCGTTGCCATCTCTGGGCTTCAATCTCGTGCCCGGATACAAACTCATGATAAAGGTAGAGCTTTCGCATTGCGGGTATGTCGCCGCTTTCTGCCTTGATCCCCAGATCCGATAGTTGGGAGTCACTCAGGGAGATGCCTGTGGGCGCATAGGTGTCTTGCCCCTTCAATTCTTCAGCCAATGAACCGCGTTGCTGCATTGTCTGCGAAGCAAAGAATCCTATCGCGAAAGAAGCAACCATGATGGCGAACACCTTCATATAGGTCTTCATTGAATTTTCCCCTAGAAGGACATGAATAGACCAGGATTATCTGTATCTTTCTTTCCTTCCTCAGATTTTCCCCATATTCCAGAAACCCCGCCTGGATTGAACCACATGTAATTTGTTGCACCTGTGGTCGGCGTGTTGTAGGCCTTTGAAAATCGCTCGGCTATTGAATGGTCTCCTTGCGCGGAGCGACAGCCCATAAAGTCCACAGGCTCGCCTGGCTTCCATCCTGCTTTTTTAAGCATTGCTGCAACGTCCGCAACATTCATTCTTGCGCCACCCTTTTTGTCATTCTGCACGACGTTGGGGCTCATGTGAGCGTAGATCGCCCAACGACCTTGGACGTCTGGCATTGACTGTGCGCCTTGGTAGAACTTCTCCTCTTCCTTCTTGAAGAGGATGATCTTGGCAAGTCCCAACGGATCGACACCGTTAACCGGGTTGCTCTCCGCGTACGCGTAAGTGTTCATCCCCCCCGCCAATCCAATCGGATCACTCTGCACGTACCGGCCAATACTCGCGTCATAGTCGCGGAAGCCGTTGTACCAGAGGCCGCTTTCCGCGTCGTAGTACTGGCCCGGGAAGCCAATGTTCAACCCGCCAATCTCATCCTTCTGGACACTGCGCCCATAGGCGTAGTTGTACGCCTTCCAGACGGTCTGCTGGCTTGGGCTGGTGACGAACTCCGGGCGTCCCAAATGATCGGTATGCACGTAATTGTGCTGCCCGCTTCGCGCCAATCCCACCAGCTCTCCATCAAACCAGAAATAATTGGTCCACACGCCGTTGTTCAGCTCAGTCATGAGCTGGTTCTGGCCAGCGTAGAAGTAGCGGCTGTTGATGTTCTTGTTGACCTTCGCAACGCGCTGCCCCTGCGCATTGAGCACGTAGTCAGTCGCAGTGCCACCGATGTTGCTGCGGCTCATGCGATTGAAGGCGTCGTATTCATAGGTGCTGATCCGGCTGCCGGCGGTTTCGCTGATGCGATTTCCCAATGCGTCGTACTGGTACTGACGGCTGCCGTCCTGGTTGGTGTAGTTCAGCACCCGGTTGCTCCCCGGGTCGATGCTGTATTGGGTCAGCTGATTGCCTGCCTGATAGCGGTCGTGATTGCCGCCGGCATCGTAGGAAAGATTGTTGATGACACCGAAGCGGGTCAGCTTGGTCATACGACTCAACGCGTCGTAGCCGATCAACTGGGTCATGTTCGGGTCGACAGCGTCGACAATGGCGGTGATTTCGCCATCGCCGCTGTACTGATAGTCCCAATAGCTGACCTTGCTGCCATTGGGTCCCCAGACCGACATTGCGGTCAGCCGCCCCTCCTGATCGTGGTTGTAGCCCCGGGCAAGCCCGTTGCCATAGGCCAGCCACTCATGCGCTCCCGTGACCTTCCAGTTGGCCTGGGAGATGATTGAGCGTTGAGTCCCGTCGACCGTCGCCATCAACGCACTTGGTTTTCCTTGGGAGCCATATGTGTAGGTCGCCTTGTCACCGTTGGGATAGGTGATCTGGCTCAGGCGATTGATGCCGTCGTATCCATAGGTGGTGCTGTAGTCCGTCTTCTGACCAGACAGATCGGTGAAGTCGCGCCTTATCTGCAGCTGTCCGTTCGGTGTATAGGCAAAATGGGTGGCGGTTCCGGGCCCTGAAGTGCCGCACAGCTGACCTTTACCGTTGCCGCACCAATCATAGCTATAACCCATCGTTCGGCCTTCTGCGCTCGCAGAAGTCATTCGTCCCAGACCGTCGTAGCCGAAGGAGACGACGCTGCCATCGGCCCGGGCCGTCGATGTCCGCAGACCTGCAGCATCGTACTGGTGCTGTGTCGTTCCCGTATCCGGACTCACCTGTTTCCATATCTGGCCGAAGCCATCGAACTCATAGGTGGTGACCAGATTGCGCGGATCGCTCACTCGGATCGGACGATCTGCATGATCGTACGCAATCTGCGTCGTCCCTCCAGCAGCATCGATTGATTGGATCAAGCGACCGCGAGCGTCATAGCTCATCCGGGTAGCCCGATTCTGCGAATCGGTGACCTGGGTGACGCGTCCCTCCGTGTCATAGGCATAGCGCACATTCTGTACGCCGTTGCCGCGCTCGACGATCACACGGCCCAGTTCGTCGTACTCGTATGTGTTGACGGAGACAACAGCGTTCAGCCCGATCAGGGCAAGCGTCAGTGCTGACATATGGACAGTCCTTTGTTACCGAGGCCGTTCGCAGGTGACACGACCACAGCTTCCCTTGTTGTTCTCAACAGACAATGTCGTCCTCCCTTCCACGCCCCACGCAGCGCCGCCAGAGGCCATCTGCGCCTTGTAGATGAAGCTGACGTTGCCATTCCCGGTATTCTTCGGACCAACGCTCTTAGTAAAGGTTGCAACTGCCCCGGGCGGCACCGGCCCAGTTAGGCCCATGCTTTCATTGAGCTGAAGAATTCCGAATGCCAGATAGGTGTCGCCAGGATTCCAGACGACGTTCCCGGTATTGCGGAACTGGAACGTCAGCTCCGATGAGCCACCATTGAATATCTGACGGGGTGATGCCGAGGCGCTGACGAGTTCTGCGTTGCGTACCACTGCCGGTATCGTGAATGTACCCGAACGGTTGATGGTCAGGTTCGGACCGCCAACAGGCGAGATTCCGTGCACGTATAGTGCTTTGCCCCCGTGATTCGATCTTACGTTGCCGTCAAGAGGGATCTTGAACCAATAGGCACTTCCGCGTGCCTGGCACGCGTTGGCAACGTTTCCGTCGGTCGCCAAGTTGGCGCGGCCCGAAGCGACGAATGTGCCGCCACCAGCTGCGCCACCGGCATAGACGTGTACGTCGATCGAGGCGTCCACGCCAACTGAGCAGGCCCAGCCTTCAATAAAGAAGTTCCAGTTGCCGTCCTGGGTCACGCCGCCGATGTCACCAACGATGTTTGCCGTTGGAATCGCAAACACGCCTGAGTTCGCGAGCGGTCGGTCCTGGCCGCGGCCCTGCGGAGATTGGCCGTAGACGGAGAACTTGCGGCCGCCGAACTGCTGCCTCTGGGCTAGCGATATCGGCAACTGATACCTATAGGCACTCCCTGATGCTTGGCAAGCCGCTGCAACTCCTGGCTCGCTGGCAAGGTTTGCTTGTGTGCTACCCAGGTAGACGTTGCCGTCGGCGTAACCGTCCACCTGGATTGACCCAGCCGAGCCAGTGGAACAGGCCCAGCCACGCACGAACCAGTTCCACTGCGCATCATGAGTGATTTCGTCAATCACGCCGCTCACCATCGAATCCATCGGATAGTCGGTTTGTGAAACCTCAGTGCGCGTGCGATTGGAAGCGTTGTTGTAGCTATGACGGGTCCACGCCCACTTGCCGTCCCCCATTGAACGGACTTCCTGCGTCAGGCGGCGCCCTGCATCGTAGCCGTAGCGGACTGTCACGCCATCAGGCTGGGTAAGCGAGGCGATGTCACCTGCAGCGGTGTAGCCAATGGCGGTCGTCGCCCAGCCAGTTCCCGAACTGGTTCTGTCGGACACAACGCGGCCACGGCCGTCATACGTCAACTCTCGCACACCACCGTTCGCGTTGACGATGCGCCCCGGCAGCCCCAGTCCGTTGTAGTTGGAATAGCTGATCGTATGACCAAGCGCGTTGGTGACACTGGTCAGATCGCCCTGGCTGTTGAAAACGGAGGTGACGTCGTCCTGCGCAAGCGGTCCATCGACTTTGATGGAGGCCTTCAATCCGTTTGGGTGATAGGTATACGTGCTTCGGGTCACTCGCGTCTGGCTGGGCACTCCACGTGCCGTCAGATTGCGCTCGGTTGCGCTGGCCACGTTTCCGCGATCGTCATAGGAATAGGCAACTTCAAGATCACCCACCACCGTTGTCTTGAGGAGTCGGTTGCGCGTGGTATCCCACTCCTGCAACGTCGTACGTTCGGCCGAGCTCCCGACCGCTTCCACCCGCTTCAGCAGGTAACCCTGTGCGCTGTAGTCGAAGTTGGTCAGATTGTCCTGGAAATCATGGACCAGATCCGGATATCCGTTGGCGTCATAACTCTGCTCCTTGTAGCTGGCAGGGCAGTTCGGCGACGGATCACCCTTGGTCGATACCATCTTTCCGTCCTTGAACGTGTAAGTGGTGCTGCGACCAAGAGGGTTGATCACAGTGACATCAATATCGACGGGCCGCGTAAGGCTCGGCGCAGCGGCGGCCGTCATACCGAGAGCGCTCTCCATCGGCAGCGAGTCAACAGGCAGCGAGCGCGGTTGATAGCAGATCCGTGAGCCTCCGGTGCGCTGTTCGCACCATCCACGCTCTTCATCGGCACGGACACCGCCGGGTCGAGTCGGAGCGGGGGGCGGAAGCACCGGTTCGGTGCTGCGTACGGCGTAGCTGAAGCGGAACCGCTCAATGCCACCGTTGTGCTCTGTGCTGATGGCGCGGCGCTCCGCGTCGTACGCAAACGTGGAATAGCGCACGCCATTAAAAGACTTGCCAGTCAGGGCACCCGGGAAGCGGGCATCTTCGTAGTGGTAACTGATCGTCGTTGCAGGTGTGCCAGGCAGCGTCGTGCTGGCGAGCCGGCCACGTCCGTTCCCGAACACATTGGGGGTATAGGCGTAGCGATAGATATTGCCGGCCGGATCGGTCACCTGGCTGACCTGTCCGTTGGCCCAGCCAAAGCTGACGCTGCGTCCCGAGGAGTGCGTCACCTTCTGCAGGTAACGGTCAGCATAGGAGAACGTCCAGCTCACGCCCTGCTCATTGCTGAGTCGGGTGATATAGCCCTCGGCGTTGTAGGTCTCCGTACCGTTGTTTTCGTTTCGAAGCGTAAACGTGCCATCGCCGTTCGCGGAGAGGTACGCGATGGGCTGGGCCTTGTCCTCATACCAGCGACCGCTGGCCGGATCCTTGAGGTACTTGATGCGACGACCGTCGGGCCGTTGCACCCACGCCAGCTGATTTGCATCGGTGAATGCGAGCGAATAGTCGAAGTTGCTCAGCCAGTGATTGCCGAACAGCCCGGTCGCGCTCCAGTAGTGATTGTAGTTGCGCTGCAGGAACAGGCCCATTTCGCCCTGGCTGGCGAAATCAAGTTCTGGTTCGACCTTGTTGCCGCTGTAGAGAACGACAGGATTACCCTTGCGGCCGTTGCAATCCTTCTCTTTGTCATCGGTCGGCTGCTCCTTCGCGGTTTCGGTCGGAATTGCACCGCCGCCGCCATTGTCCATTTGAGACTCGGACAGGTGTACACCACTGCCGCCGCCAAATCCAAAACCACCTACACCGCTACCTCCAGCAGGGCGTTTGGCGGTGACCTGAACGGTTTCGAGAGTGTTTGCCGCGGTTGCCAATGCCATCGGCAGGGAAAGCAGCGGCAGAAGAAGAAGACGGGACTGCAGGGTGTTCCGCGTTGCAACGTGCGTCATGCGCTTGCCTAGCTCCTCATCCGAGACCGACTCATTCAGTCATCGGGAATTCATGTTTGTAACGAGTCTATGACAGCACGCTGTAACGGTGCAATGGAGGCACCTAATGTTTTTCGTGCATTGCCCATCAATGAGCTGGGTACAGCACAGCGCGACGAATCGCTGATGCATTCGCCAGCAGACGTACACGCCTCAGAAGAGCGAACCCTGCGGCGAATCCTTCTTCGGCGGCAACGGCTTCACGAACCGGCTGCAATCCAGCTTCGGCCAATGGCTGTTCTGCGCATTGAAACCCAGACGCTTGCGCGCCAGCTTAAAGCGGTTGTTCAACAGATCGGCATACACGCCCTGGCCGCGCATGCGCGTACCGAACTGGCTGTCGTAGTCCTTGCCGCCACGCAGCTGCTGGATGGTGCTCATCACATGCGCGGCACGATCGGGATGATGGGTGTCCAGCCAGTCGCGGAACAACGGTGCCACTTCAAGCGGCAGGCGCAGCAGCACGTAACCAGCGGTGCTGGCACCGGCATCGTGCGCGGCCTCCAGCACGGCTTCCAGCTCGCTGTCGTTGATCCACGGAATCACCGGCGCCACCATCACACCGACCGGAATGCCGGCGTCATGCAGACGCTTCATCGCGCGCAGCCGTGCATGCGGCGCCGATGCGCGCGGTTCCAGCTTTGCGGAAAGATGCGGGTCCAGCGAGGTCACCGAGAAGTGCACGCTGACCAGGTTCTCCGCCGCCAGCGGTGCAAGCAGATCGATATCGCGCTCGACCAGTGCGTTCTTGGTGATCAGCGAAAAAGGATGCTTGGTTTCCAGCATCACTTCGATCAGCTGGCGGGTCAGCTTGAACTTGCGCTCGATCGGCTGGTACGCATCGGTGTTGATGCCCAGTGCGATCGGCTGCGGCACGTAACCCGGCTTCGACAGCTCCTTGCGCAGCAGTTGCGGCGCATTGGTCTTGGCGAACAGCTTGGTCTCGAAGTCCAGGCCCGGCGACAGGTTCAGATAGGCGTGCGAGGGGCGCGCGAAGCAGTAGGAACATCCATGCTCGCAGCCGCGGTAGGGATTTACCGACTGGCTGAAGCCCACGTCCGGCGAGGTGTTGCGGGTGATGATGCTACGCGCGGTCTCGGCACGCACCTCGGTGCGGAGGCGCGGGGCAAGGAACTCCTCGCTCTCGTCCACCGCCCAGCCGTCGTCCACCGCCTCGCTGACGGTGCTTTCAAAGCGCCCGGCAAGGTGGGACGTGGAACCTCGGCCCTTGATCGCAATACCCATTGCGGCAGCGTACGTCGTGGCCGTCTCAATGGCTGCGACGGCCGCCTGAAGGGTTCAGGGCGGTGCTGAGCCGAGCATGGGCTCGGCTCTACAGTGGATACGGGTACCTTGTAGAGCCGAGCCCATGCTCGGCTGCATCCATCGGTCAGAGCAGCGCCAGGTAGCCGCGCACCGTAGCATCCAGCCCTTCATACAGCGCCTCGCCGATCAGCGCGTGGCCGATCGACACCTCCAGCACGTCCGGCACGTGGGCCAGGAAATCCCGCAGGTTGTCCTGCGACAGATCGTGGCCGGCGTTCACGCCCAGGCCGACGGCCTGCGCACGGCGTGCGGCAGTGGCGAACAGCACCAGCATCGCGTCAGCATCGCCGGCCGCGTGGGCTTCGGCGTAGGGGCCGGTATAGAGCTCGACGCGATCTGCACCGACTTCGGCCGCCTGCTCCAGCAGCGGATTACCGGCGTCAACGAACAGGCTGACCCGGCAACCCATCGCCTTCAGTTCGGCCACCAGTGGTCGCAACCGCTCGCCGTCACGCTCGAAGTCGAAACCGTGATCGGACGTGATCTGCCCATCGCCATCCGGCACCAGCGTGGCCTGCGCCGGGCGGGTCTGTTCGCACAGCGGCAGCAGCCCGGGGTAGCCCTCGCGCGGCGGCGCGAACGGGTTGCCTTCGATGTTGAATTCGACGCCACGCGCGCGGGTCAGCGTCGACAGCGCCAGCACGTCCTCGGCGGTGATGTGTCGGCGGTCCGGCCGCGGGTGCACGGTGATGCCATGCGCACCGGCGTCCAGGCAGGCCTGGGCGGCACGCACCACGTCCGGTTCGGCACCGCCGCGCGAATTGCGCAGGACGGCGATCTTGTTGACGTTGACGCTGAGCTGGGTCATGGAACGGAACTACTTGGAAAGAGGGGATGGATCGTGATCGTTGTGGTCGTCACCAGGGCGGGCCTGGGCCTGCTCGCGCAAGCGGCGCAGTTCGTCGGCATCGACCAGTGTGGAGGGATCGCGCTGCAGATCGCCAAAGCGGGCCACGTAGCGGCCTCGTACCCAGGCCAGCAGGAAGGCGAGGGCGGCCAGCAGGCACAGGGTCATCAGCCCGGCGCTGGGCGTCTTCAGCGCGAAGGCGAAACAGCCCAGCGCCAGCAGCAGGTACAACCAGTACATAGTCGGGCTCCCCGGATGATCGCGGCAGTGTAGCGCTGCGTCAGAGCAGCGGCGAGGCCAGCCGGGCGAAGGCCTCGGGCAGGCGGTGCAGCCACAGCGAACGGCCGGCCTGGTCGTGCACCCGCGTGGAACGGTCGAATTCGCCCTGCAGCAGTTCGGCCAGGGCAGCCACCCGGTCACGGTCGCTGATCATCATCGACAGCTCGAAGTTCAGCCGGAAGCTGCGGTGATCGAAGTTGGCACTGCCAACGATGCAGACGTCGTCATCGGCGATGAAGGCCTTGGTATGCAGCATGCGCGGGCCGTACTCGTAGATCTTCACCCCGGCATGCAGCAGCTCGTCGAAGTAGGAGCGGGCGGCCTGGGTGACGAACCAGGAATCGCTCATCTTCGGTACCAGCAGGCGCACGTCCAGGCCGCCCAGCGCGGCCGAGGTCAACGCCATCCGCGCCGCTTCGCCCGGCACGAAGTAGGGCGTGACCAGCCAGACACGCTCATGCGCTTCCTGGATCGCCGCCACGTGCAGGCGATGGATCGTTTCCCAGCCCGAGTCCGGACCGGAGACCAGCACCTGGGCGTTGATCGCACCATCGCCGCGCAGCGGCATGTCGGCCGGCCACAGACGGGCGATGTCCATGCGCGAGGGATCCTGCCCACTTGCGTAGAGCCAGTCCTCGGCAAACACCAGCTGCAGGCTGCGCACCACGTGGCCGCGGATGCGCATGTGCAGGTCGCGGTAGGCATCCGCCCTGCGGCTTTCATCCTCGTCGTCGGTGATGTTGATGCCACCGGTGAAGGCGAGGCGCCCATCGACGATCACCAGCTTGCGGTGGGTACGCAGGTTCAACCACGGGCGCTTGAACGGCTTCAGCAGCTGCCGTGGGTGGAACCAGATCGCTTCGCCACCGGCGTCGAGCAGCGGCTGCAGGAAGCGGCGGGGCAGGGCGGAAGAGCCTACGGCATCGAGCAGCAGGCGCACCTGCACGCCGGCCTGTGCACGTTCCACCAGCGCGTCACGCAGGGCGGTTCCGGCATGGTCCGGGTTGAAGATGTAGTACTCCAGATGCACGTGGTCGCGTGCCTGTGCGACGGCCTCAAGCAGCGCCGCGTAGGTCGCCGCGCCGTCCACCAGCCAGGTCACTTCGGTGGCGCTGCTCGGCGCAAGCCCGGTCGTGGCCTGGGCGATCTTGGCCAGCTCGGTGCAGTCGGCGTCGGGTGGGCAGACGTCGCTGTAGTGCTCCATGCCCGACCGCGCGCGGCCACGGCGCAAACGCTGCCGCTTCACCTTCTGCGGGCCCAGCAGGTAGTAGATGAAGAGGCCCAGGTACGGCAGCAGCGCCAGCGACAGGATCCAGCTCAGCGTCGCCACCGGCTCGCGCTTCTGCAGCATGATCCAGCCGGTCAGCGCGAGCAGGTACAGCAGATAGGCCACCGCCAGGATGGTACCGAGGTGGGCAATGCCGTCCAGCCAGTGGCGCAGGGAGTCGAAGAGGGCGAGCATCCGCCGATCATAGCGGCGCATGCCACCCGATGGGATCCAACCTCGACCCGTGTGCCAGGACGAGAACAAAAAAAGACGCCCCTGTTTCCAGGGGCGTCTGCAGTCGCGTCATGACTGTTGTGTTGCGGTGTAGCGATTACTGCTGCACAAAACCGATCTTCTTCATCTGAGCGTTCTTCGCAGCGGCCAGAACCTTGGCCATCACGTCGTACTCGGAATCCGGGCTGGCGTCGATGCGCAGTTCCGGCTGGTTGGTCGGGTCACGCTGGACCTCCTGCTCCATCCGCTGCTGCAGCTCGCTGGTATTGATCGGGCTGTTGTTCCACGAGACCTGGTTGCTGGCGTCGATCTTCAGTTCGATCGGCGGCGGCGGTTCGACCAGCTGCGGCGGTGGGTTGAGCACGCGCTGCGGCAGGTCCACGGCGATCGGGTACGTCATGATCGGCGCGGTCACGATGAAGATGATCAGCAGAACCAGCATCACGTCCACGAGGGGCGTGACGTTGATGTCTGCCATGGGGCCCTTGCCACCACCACTACTGAATGCCATGGCTTATTGCCCCTTTTCTTTGGTCGCGACGAAGCCGACGTCAAGCATGCCCTGCTCCTGCGCGACCTTGGTCAGGTCGTTGATGACACGCATCTTGGTGGTGCGGTCACCACGCAGGTTCAGCGGCGGCTGCGGGGTCTGCTGGGCGGCGGTCGCCAAGCGCGACTCGAGAGTCTGCTTGTTGATTTCTTCGTCGTTCCAGTAGATCGAGCCGTCTTCCTTGACTGCCAGGGTGATCGGTCCGGAACGCTTTTCAGCGTCTTCCGGCTTCTGGATCAGGTTGGCTTCCGGCAGATCCACCTTGACCTTGTGGGACATCAGGGGCGCCGTGATGATGAAGATGATCAGCAGCACCAGCATCACGTCCACGAGGGGCGTAACGTTGATGTCGGCCATGGGGCCGCCGCTGTTACCACTACTGAAAGCCATAACGGGCTCCGTCTAGATCTTGGTGACTACTTACGTTCGTCGCTGGGTGACGCGCGCCGCAATCAGCGGACGCGCGAGCCGGTGGCGAAGAAGTCGTGCAGGTCGTGCGCGAAGGTATCGAACTTGCTGATGGTCGCGCTGTTGATCTTGCTGAAGAAGTTGAAGGCGAACACGGCCGGGATCGCGACGAACAGACCGATCGCGGTCATGATCAGCGCTTCACCCACCGGGCCGGCAACGGCGTCGATCGAAGCGGAGCCGGTGGCACCGATCTTGATCAGCGCGCCGTAGATGCCCCACACGGTACCCAGCAGACCGACGAACGGAGCGGTTGCGCCGACGGTGGCCAGCAGGGTCATGCCCGACTGCAGCTTGTTGCTTTCGCGGGTCACGGCCTGACGCAGGGCGCGGTCGACGAACTCCGAACGGCTCAGGTTCTCACCCACGCCGCCGGTGGCGCCGCCTTCAGCGCGCTGGTGGTGGGCAGCCGCCTGGGCAGCGTCCAGGGCGATCTTCGAGAACGGCTCGGAAGCCGGCTGTTCTTCCATCGCACGGATGGCGTCCTGCGCGTTCGGGGTGTCCCAGAACAGGCTGACGACGCGATCGGCGGCGCTCTTCAGGCGGGTAGCACGGAAGATGTTGATGACGGTCCAGTACCAGGACATGGCCGACATGACGACCAGGGTCAGCAGCACGACCCAGGAAACCGCGAAATCACCCGGCTTGGTGGTCATTTCGTGGATCAGGTGCTCGAAGCCCATCTGCGACAGGGCGTTGGACGGATTGCCCCCGGCAGCAGCGGCGATGAAAATTTCCTGCAGCATGACGCTTACCTTTGTTGTGTGTGGTGATAAAGGGTGTAGCTAAGCTAAACAATCGAACCGGGAGCGGGGGTGGCCGGCGGCCACCCGGGCGCATCAGTTCAGCGCAAAGTTGACCGGAACGCGAACGCGACCTGCCGTCTTCTTACCGCCTGCTTCAGCGGCGTTGAAGCGCCACTTGCGAGCCGCTTCCATCGCAGCACGGTCCAGGTCGCGGTTACGGCTGGACTTTTCCACCGTGACATTGGTGACGTTGCCGCTGGCATCGACATCAATGATCAGGATCACTTCGCCCTGGATACCCGCGCGGAAGGCTGCCGGCGGGTAGCGCGGCGGATTCATGGCCTTCGACGAGATGTCCACGCTGGCCTCGATCGAGGTCGGCGGTGCCGGCGGCGCCGGAGGCGACGGCGGGGTGACGATGTCGTTCGGGCGCGGTTCCGGCACGTCCACGACCGGCGCCTGCGGCGGCGGCGGGGCGTCGACGATCGTCACCATGACGTTGCGCTCCTTCTCAGCCACGGCCTTGGGAGCCACGGCGGGGATCAGGAGCATCATGAACGCGGCCAGATGCAGGGCAATTACAAACGCGATGCCGACGATGCGAGGCCAGCTCAGCCCCTTGTCATCGGGTTGTTCGTACCGGTGAACGACTAGTTGTTCCGTCATGCGCCAAGAGCTCAATAGTGGGGCCGGGATGCCGGGGGCGGAATCCCTGATCAGCGGTGCATGACACCGCAGGAACCTCCAAGCTTATACCAATCCTGAGCGCCTGCGCATCAACTGTGCAGGCATTCAGGCGTTATTCCTACTTACTTCAGGTTGATGATTTTTTTGGCATCAGCCTGGTTCTTCACACCCTTCGCCAGCGCCTGCTGGGCGGCCTGCTTGGCCTCCGGGATGCGACCTTCGGCATGCAGGACGCGTGCCAGGTTCAGGTAGGTCTCACCGTCCTTGGACAGCGGGGCAGCCTTCTGCCACGCATCGATCGCCTGCGGCACCTGGTCGGAGTAGTAGTAGGACTGGGCCAGCGCCAGGTAGACCTGGTAATCCGGCTTCAGGATGCCCTTCTGCAACCCTTCGTTGATGACCGCGATGACGTCCTTTTCCTTGTGTTCGGTGTTGGCATAGATCGAGTACAGCTGCTTGTACTCGCGCTCTTCGGTGAGCTGGCCGCTGCTGCGCAGCTTGTCCATCACCGCGGCAGCCTTTTCCATCTGGTCGGCCTGCATGTACATGCTGGCCAGGTTCAGCTGGGCCTTCTTGTCGTTCGGGTTCTTGGCGGCCAGCGCCTCGGCTTCCTTCACCGCTTCGCCGGACTGGCCGGCTTCGGCGAGGGCCGCCATCAGCAGCTGGTTCCAGTTGTCCTTCGGTTCGGTGGCACCGGCGATGGCCTGCTTGAGCACCGGGATCGCTTCCTGGTAGCGCTCCAGCTGGTACAGCGCCTGGCCCTTGGCGATCAGTTCTTCCGGCTTGGTCGACTTGCTCTCGGCGAAGTACTTGTCCAGGGTCGCCAGGCCTTCGGCGGTCTGGTCTTCCTGCAGCTGCAGCTGGCCCAGCATCAGCATCGACTGGAAGTGGCCGTTGTTGTCCAGGCCGTTGAACTGCAGGACCTGCTTCAGGTAGGCAACGGCAGCCGGCGTGTCGTCGGTCTGGTAGGCGGCCTGCGAGGCCAGCTGCGCGGCCAGCGACTTGTCGTACTCGTTCGCGGCGCTGTCAGCGAGGATCGCGTCGGCCTGCGTGCGCGTCTCCGGGAACTTTTCCTTGTTGTAGCTGTCGATCATCTTCTGCAGCTTGCTGCCCAGCTTGGCCGATGCCTTGACGGTCGGCTCCTCGCGGGTCGCGTTCGGGTACAGCGCTTCGGCCTTGGCCTGCTTGCCGCCGCGGTTGCCACGCTCGGAGGAACGCGAGGACTGCGCGAAGGCATCGGTGACCACGGCGCCGGTCAGGGCGGTCGCGACGAGGACGGAAAGCACAGCTTTGTGGTTACGGAAAATCATCGTTCACCTCGATCGAACCGCCGGTTAGCGGCAAAGTCGGACTGTCAGAAAAATCTGAGCCGCCAAACGTATCAGAAACAGATGGCGTGAGAAATCGTTTTATGTGCTGCAATACAGCATAGAAATGCGCACTCATCCGCACTTTGGCCGCAGCCCGGCCGCCTGCGCCTGCTGATAGACCGGCGTCAGAGCCGGTGCATCGCGTCGCAGTTCCTGGATCCGGTTGGCTGGGTCGGGGTGGGTGGACAGCCATTGTGGGCTGCGACCGCCACTGGCAGCCATCATGTTCTGCCACAGGTCGACCGCCTGCGCCGGGTTGAAGCCGGCCTGGGCCATCAGTCGCTGGCCGATCACGTCGGCCTCGCTTTCCTGGGTGCGTGAACCGGGCAGCAGGAAGGCGGTCTGCGCGCCCATGCCACCAAGCTGGTTGACGGTGCTGGCAGCGCCTTCGCCGTAGGCCGCGCCGGCCAGCGCACCGAGCACGGCCAGCCCGGTCTGCGCGCCCATCTGCCGGGTGATGCGCTCCTCGTGGTGGCGGGCGATGACGTGGCCGATTTCATGGCCGATTACGGCAGCCAGCTGATCCTGGTTCTTGGCGACGGTGAAGATGCCAGTGTTCACGCCGACCTTGCCGCCGGGCAGGGCGAAGGCGTTGGGCTCCTTGTCGACGAACACCGCCGTCTCCCACCGTACGCCACGGTATTGAGGCGGCAACTGCGCGACCAGGGCATTGACCACGCACTGCACGTAACCGTTCTGGCGGCCGTCGGTGCTGATCTTTTCCTTCTGCTTGGTTTCGGCGAACGCCTGAGCGCCGAGCTGATCCAGCTGCGCCTGCGACACCCCGCCCACCATCTGCCGGCGGCCGGTAGGGGAGGTCGTGGTCGCGCAGGCGCTGACCAGAGTGGTGATGACAAGGGCCAGCAGCAGTTGTTTCATGGATCCACCCCCGTGTTCATATGCGCAGTGTGTAGCGTAGCGGCTTAATCTTTCGTCAAGCGGACACGGCGTTACGTTGCCCCGAAGAACACAAGTGCGGCAAGCGCCACACCGTTGTTCAGCGCGTGCGCGGCGATCGCGGCCCAGAGCGTACCGGTGCGCTGGTACAACCAGCAGAACGCAGCACCCATGCCGCCATAGACCAGCCACAGCTGCGCGATCTCGGCCGGGCCGTTGGCGCTGGTGCCAGGGATTTCATGGATGAGGGCAAAAGCAAGGCTGCTCAGTACCACGCCCAGCCACGGACGCCCGGCCTTCCACAGGCGGCCAAACAGCACGCGGCGGAACAGCAGCTCCTCGTAGGCCGGTGCCAGTACCACCGCGAACAGCACCAGGAACAAGGGGAAGCGCGCGATCGCGCTCTGCATCAGCGCCAGGTTGGTGGGAACCGGCTCGATACCGAACTGCTTGGCCAGGAAGGCGATGCCATTGCTGCCGAGCACGATCAGGGTCGCCACCAGCAGGGTCCAGCCCCAGGTGGAGGGACGGCGCAGCGCCTGGCGCGACGCGTGGCGCTCGGCCGTGTTGGCCGGACGTCGCCAGAAGTACAGCAGCAGCGCGGCGCCGCCGGTGGCAAACAGCGCCATGAGAATCTGCGCAAGCGCGCCGGGCTGGCCCAGTGACGCCGCTACCGAACTGGCCTCGGGTGCGCCAGCGCCGGCCTGTGCGTTCGCGTAACCGACCACCACGCCACGGTACAGGCCCCACAGCAGGCCGCTGATCAGGCTCAGGCCGAACAGGGTGACGGCGGCGATGCCCAGGTCGATGAAGAACCCCGCCAACGGCGAAACGGCACGCGGCGCGGCAGAAGCCGGCGGAACCGGGGGCGGAGCGGAAACCGGGGCGGATGCGGACATCAGGTACCTGTGTTCAAGAGTCGAAGGCCGGCGCGCCTCCCCGCGCACCGGCCGTGTCCCGATTGTGTCAGATATCCAGGTTTGCGACCTTCAGCGCGTTGTCTTCGATGAAGTCGCGACGCGGTTCGACGACATCGCCCATCAGCGTGCTGAATATCTGGTCAGCAGCGACAGCGTCTTCGATGCGCACCTGCAGCAGTCGACGGGTTTCCGGATTCACCGTGGTGTCCCACAGCTGCTCCGGATTCATTTCACCCAGGCCCTTGAATCGCTGGATCTGGCGGCCGCGCTTGGCCTCCTCGAGCAGCCAGTTCTGTGCCTTGGCAAAGCTGTCGACTTCGATCGACTTGGCACCGCGGGAAATGGTCGCGCCTTCGCGGACCAGACCGTGCAGCAGCTTCGATGCCTGGTGGATTGCGCGCAGTTCGCCGCTTTCGAAGGCCGACATCGGCAGCACCTGGATGTGCTGTTCACCCATGTGGCGACGGGTCACCAGCACGGCGGCCGGGCGCTCGTCGTTGGCTTCCTGCAGTTCCAGCGTGAAGCGCGGGCTGCCCAGGCTACCCTGGTTGAGGCGCTTGGCCAGTGCGTCCAGTCCTTCACCTTCGCCGGCAGCGCGCAGGCTTTCCAGGTCCATCGGTACGAAGTCGACCAGCGCTTCAAGCAGGTTGCGGTCGTAGCGATGTGCGTTGCGCTCGATCGAATCCAGCGCGGCCGCGTAGGCCAGCAGCAGCTTCTCCAGCGCAAGGCCTTCGATGCCGGGCTCGCCGGTGGCCGGCACCAGTGCAGCGTTTTCCACTGCGCTGCTGGCCAGGTAGCTGTCCAGCGCCGGGTCGTCCTTCAGGTACAGCTCCTGCTTGCCCTGCTTGATCTTGTACAGCGGCGGCAGGCCGATGTAGACGTAACCGCGCTCGATCAGCTCCGGCATCTGACGGTAGAAGAACGTCAGCAGCAGGGTGCGGATGTGGGCGCCGTCGACGTCGGCGTCGGTCATGATGATGATCTTGTGGTACCGCAGCTTGTCCGGGTTGTACTCGTCACGGCCGATGCCGGTGCCCAGCGCGGTGATCAGCGTACCGACCTGGTCGGAGGACAGCATGCGGTCGAAGCGCGCGCGTTCCACGTTGAGGATCTTGCCGCGCAGCGGCAGCACCGCCTGGTTCTTGCGGTTGCGGCCCTGCTTGGCCGAGCCACCTGCCGAGTCACCCTCGACGATGAACAGTTCGGACAGTGCCGGATCCTTTTCCTGGCAGTCGGCCAGCTTGCCCGGCAGGCCAGCGATATCCAGCGCACCCTTGCGGCGGGTCAGGTCGCGGGCCTTGCGCGCAGCTTCACGTGCACGGGCGGCATCGACGATCTTGCCGGCGATCGCCTTGGCTTCGTTCGGGTTTTCCTGCAGGAACTCTTCCAGGCGCGCACCGAAGGCATTTTCCACCGCCGGACGCACGTCGGAGCTGACCAGCTTTTCCTTGGTCTGGCTGGAGAAGCTCGGGTCCGGCACCTTCACCGACAGCACCGCGATCATGCCTTCGCGCATGTCGTCGCCGGTCAGGTTGATCTTGGCCTGCTTGGCGATGCCGTTCTGCTCGATGTAGTTGTTGAGCACCCGGGTCAACGCACCGCGGAAACCGGCCAGGTGGGTACCGCCGTCCTTCTGCGGAATGTTGTTGGTGAAGCAGTACATCGTCTCCTGATAGGAGTCGGTCCACTGCAGCGCCACGTCCACCACGATGCCGTTGTGCTCGCCGGTGACCGAGATGACGTTCGGGTGCAGCGGAGTCTTCAGCTGGGCCAGATGCTCCACGAAGCTGCGGATGCCGCCCTCGTAGTGGAAATCATCGCGACGGCCATCACCACGCTCGTCGGCAAGGACGATCTTGACGCCGGAGTTCAGGAACGACAGCTCGCGCAGGCGGCGGGCCAGGATGTCGTAGTGGAACTCCACGTTGTCGTGGAAGGCGACGGTGGACGGCCAGAAACGCACGGTGGTGCCACGCTTGGTGGTGGCTTCCAGCTTGGCCAGCGCGGTCACGGCTGCGCCGTTGCTGAATTCCTGCTGGTAATGGGAGCCGTTCTGGAACACGTCCACCAGCAGCTTCTGCGACAGCGCGTTGACCACGCTGACGCCGACGCCGTGCAGGCCGCCCGAAACCTTGTAGCTGTTGTCGTCGAACTTGCCGCCCGCGTGCAGGACGGTCATGACCACTTCGGCCGCAGACACTTCGCGGCCGAGCTTGGCGCTCATCTGCTCGTGCTTGCCGGTCGGAATGCCGCGGCCGTTGTCGGACACCGAGACCGAGCCGTCGGCGTGGATCGTCACTGCAACATGGTCGGCGTGGCCGGCCAGCGCTTCGTCGATCGAGTTGTCGACGACCTCGAACACCATGTGGTGCAGACCGGTACCGTCATGCACGTCGCCGATGTACATGCCTGGACGCTTGCGGACAGCCTCCAGGCCTTCCAGGGCGGTAATGCTGTTGGCGTCGTAATTGCCGTTGTTTGCCGGGGTGTTCTGTTCGTCGCTCATTGCGCTTGCCGTAGGCTCCGCAGGTCGGCCACCGCTTGGGGCGATGCGCCGAGAATGAAAGGATTCCAACCCGAATTATACCAGCCGGGGTCGAGCGGCCCTGGTGTGCCCACTATGGCACAGCCACGATCTGTGCATGTTCCACGTGGAACCGGGCGATGTGGGTCAGTTCCTGCAGCGCCGCCGGGGTTTCGGTGGCGGTGATGAAGATCTGTGCCGGGCCATTGAGCAGGCGCTCCAATACCCGCGCCTGGTGGGTGCGATCCAGTTCCGAAGCCAGATCATCCAGCGCGATCACCGGCCATTCGCCGCGCTGTTCCGCATAGTCCTCGGCCTGTGCCAGCAGGCACGCCAATGCCGTCAGCTTGGCCTGGCCGCGGGACAGTGCATCACGCCCCGGAATGCTGTGGAAATCCACACTCCAGTCCGCCCGGTGCGGGCCGACCGAGGTATACCCGGCCTGCCGGTCACGTTCCCGGGCCAGAAGCAAGGCATCGGCCAAGGGGAGCTCATGCCGCCGCCATCCAGGACTCAGGTCCAGTCCGTGGATGCCCAGTTGCGGCGCCAGGCTGGCGGCCAAAGCCACAGTGCGCTGCTGCAGACGCTCCAGGTAGTGCTGGCGGCGGCTGGTCAGCGGTTCTCCGGCCTCGGCCAGCTCGTGATCCCAGGTATCGAGCATCCGCGACGGCCCGCCCTGCTTGAGCAGGGCGTTGCGCTGCTTCAGCGCCCGGGAGTAGCGGCGCCACAAGGACAGAAAATCCGGTTCCACGTGGAACAAGCCCCAATCGAGGAAGCGGCGGCGGGGTTCGCCACCACCACTGACCAGTGCATGGCTCCCGGGCTCGAACGTCACCACGGCCAGTGCTGCGCAGAGATTACCCAGCTGCGCGACATCTTCGCCGTCCAATCGCCCCTTCCAATCCTGGCCACTGTGGCGCAGCCCGGCTTTTCGGCGGTGCGGCGGGTGATTGGCACGCTGTTCGTCCCATTCCACGAAGATTTCCAGCGCTTCCTGGCCCTGACGCACCAGACCGTCGCGCACTCGACCACGGAAGCTGCGCCCATAGGCCATCAGGTGCAGGGCTTCGAGCACGCTGGTCTTGCCGGCACCGTTGTCGCCGGTCAGCAGGTTCAATCCCGGCTGGGGCGACAGGTCCACCGCACTGAAGCGACGCAGTTGATGCAAGGCGAGGCGGCGGATCTGCATGGGGCGCGAAAGACCATCCGCACGAGGCGGTAGAGGGGCAGGGAATCCATCAGCTTACTGCATCGGTCAAGCCGGGCGCGGGGGCAGGCCGGTCGAGCCGAAGGTGCAGCTTCTGCACCCATCGATGGACGCGTTCCACGTGGAATGCGGGTGACGCGCCCGTTCCGGGCAGGAACGGCCCGAAATTTCTTCAAATCTGCGCGGGGTTCCAGAGTCAAGGCCCTCAGATTTCGCCGATTTCATGAGCACTGCAGGGCCATCGCGGGACACCTCGCGGGTGGTTCCGACGGATGACCCCGCCGATTCCTTCAAATCTGCGATCCGATGCCTTGGAGGGTTCCACAGATTTCAAGAAATCCAGGACGCTAGTTCCACACTGTCCACAGGAGGCATGTATGACTTATACACAAGGTATGGGCAATCTGTGGATAAAAAAGTCCTTTTGCTAAGCGCTGAAAACTATCCACAGGTTCCCCCCCAGCCCGAGGGCCCTCTATACAGGGGGTTTCAGGCTCATAAATCCCTTTAAAAACAAACAGATAATGTATTTCTCCACGAAATCTGGCTCTACCATCACCACCATGCTTTAGATTTATACCCAGATTTAGAAGCTAGGATTGCCCAAGTGTGCCCCCGAGCCGGCCAGTGGACAGTGCCGCTTGCAGAAGCGAAGGACCTCCTCCCGGGGAAGATGATCTGCTGCTTCCACCATTGAAGATCAGGACAACGAAGTGGGACATGCGAAGCGCTCGCTGCCAGAACCCAGATCGCATGGAGCCCGACGAGCACTGCAAGACGAATTCCCAACGTCCTGGATTCCGAGTTGCTTCGAGCAAGCGAGATCGAGTTGGTGTGGGGCCGAGCAGGGCACCTCCAGGATTTCTACGATCCGTTTCGACAATGCTCCACGTGGAACATAAAAAAACGCCCGGGAGGTCCCGGGCGCTTCTGGGTTCCACGTGAAACAGCGTTTCCGTCAGAGACGCAGCGGCATCACCACGTGGCGCGACTTCTCGCTGCTGGATTCACGCACCAGCGCCGAGGAGTTGGAGTCGCGCAGCTGGATGATCACTTCCTCGTCGCGCAGGGCGGAGAGGGCATCCAACAGGTAGTTCACGTTGAAGCCGATGGCCAGATCGCTGACCGTGGTGTCGGCCTCGATCTCTTCCTGGGCTTCTTCCTGTTCCGGGTTGTGCGCGCTGATCTTCAGGTTGCCCGGCGAGACTTCCACGCGAATGCCGCGGTACTTCTCGTTGGACAGGATCGCGGCGCGCTGCAGCGAGGCACGCAGTGCTTCACGATCCACCTTCACTTCGCGGTCGGCACCGATCGGGATCACCGCTTCGTAGTCCGGGAAACGGCCATCGATCAGCTTCGACGTGAAGGTGACATCGTCGCGCTTGACGCGGACGTGGCTGCGGCCGACTTCCAGCTCGATCTCGCGATCGCCGCTTTCCAGCAGGCGCTGCAGCTCGGTCACGCCCTTGCGCGGCACGATGATCTGGCGCTTCGAACCGCTGGGCTTGGCCAGGTCGGTTTCGCAAAGGGCCAGACGGTGGCCGTCGGTGGCAACGGTGCGCAGTGCATCGCCACGCAGGTCGAACAGCAGACCGTTGAGGTAGTAGCGCACGTCCTGCTGGGCCATCGCGAACGCGGTGCGCTCGATCAGCTCCTTCAGGGTCGCTTCGCCGATGGCCACGCGCTCGGTGGCTTCCACTTCGTCCACCGACGGGAAGTCATTGGACGGCAGGGTGGCCAGGGTGAAGCGGCTGCGACCGGCCTGCACGGTGATCTTGTCACCGGTCTGCGAGACGGTAATCCGGCTGCCGTCGGGCAGGGCGCGGATGATCTCGAACAGCTTGCGGGCGGGAATGGTGGTTTCGCCGTCCTGGGCGTCTTCAACCGCGATCCGCGACACCATCTCCACTTCCAGGTCGGTACCGGTCAGCGACAGCTGGCCGTTCTGCACCTGGACCAGGAAATTGGCCAGAACCGGAAGGGTCTGGCGGCGTTCGACCACGTTGACGACCTGTGCCAACGGCTTGAGAAAGGCTTCGCGCTGCAGTGTGAAACGCATGTGGTTCCGTGCCCCTATGCTTTAAAAAAATGTGGAATAAATCAAAAGCTTGGTGGTGCTGGTAGAGACAGAATCGCTGGAAAACAACGCTAAGTCTTTGTAAATAAAAGAATTTCAGACCTCGAAACCCTCTGTATTACCGACCCCCAGGGGGTGGGGAAAGCTGTGGATAAATTCGGAGCGATTTCAAACGCCATTTTTATCCACAACGTGTCCCGCGCTTGCTACCGGATTCTGCACCGTTTTGTGCGATGACGCCTCATCGGCATCCGTGCATCATTCGCTCAGCTTCCGGATCAGCTTGTCCCAGTCCTCGCGGAGCTTGCCGTCGGTTTCCATCAGGGTCCGGATCTGGCGGCAGGCATGCAGCACCGTGGTGTGATCGCGACCGGCAAAGGCGTCGCCGATCTCGGGCAAGCTGTGCTCGGTCAGTTCCTTGGTCAGGGCCATGGCGACCTGGCGCGGACGTGCCAGCGAACGGGTCCGACGCTTCGACAGCAGATCCTTGATCTGCAGCCCGTAGTAGTCGGCCACGGTTTTCTGGATGTTGGGAATGCTGATCGCCTGCTGCTGGGCGCGCAGCAGGTCGCGCAGGGTTTCCTGGGCGAATTCGGTGGTGATCGCGCGGCCGGTGAAATTGGCGCGGGCGGTCAGGGTATTCAGCGCACCCTCGAGGTCGCGCACGTTGGAGCGCATCTTCTTGGCGATCAGGAACGCAACATCATCGGGAATCTCGGCACCGCGTTCGCGTGCCTTGGCCAGCACGATCGCGGCGCGGGTCTCGAAGTCCGGCGGTTCGATCGCGACCGACAGGCCCCAGGCAAGCCGCGACTTCAGGCGCGCTTCCAGGCCCTCGACTTCGCGCGGATAGCGGTCACAGGTCAGGATGATCTGCTGCTTGCCATCGAACAACGCGTTGAAGGTGTGGAAGAACTCTTCCTGGGTGCGGTCCTTGCCGGCGAAGAACTGGATGTCATCGATCAGCAGCGCGTCGACCTGCTGGAACTGGCGCTTGAACTGATCCATGGTCTTTTCCTGCAGGGCCCGGATCATCGCGCTGAAGAACTGTTCAGAACGCAGGTACAGCACCTTCGCGCCCGGATTGGCCTGGCGCATGGCGTTGCCGGCAGCGAACATCAGGTGCGTCTTGCCCAGGCCGGTGCCTCCGTACAGCAGCAGCGGATTGTGCGCGCGGTCGCCCGGCTTCTGCGCTGCCTGGAAGGCGGCGGCCAGGCCCAGCTGGTTGCTGCGGCCTTCCACGAAGTTGGCGAACGTGTAGTGATTGTCCAGGTTGCCGGCGAAGGGCACCTGCGGTTCGCTGGACACATGCGCCGATGACGCGGAAACCGGCGCGTTCTGCGCCTCCACAGGGCGCGGGCGCGAGCCGATTTCAAGAAAAACGTCGCTGAAGCCGGCGAAATGCGCCAGCAGTTCGCGGATCCGGGCCAGATACAGCTCGCGGACCTGGTCGACGATGAAGGCATTCGGTGCATACAGCACCAGGCTGTCCACGCGCAGATCGGCCTGCAGCGGCTTCAACCAGGTATGAACGTCTTCCGGCGGGAACTCCGCTTCGAGGCGCTCGAGACTACGGGACCAAGCATCCATCAGCAATAATCGTCCGGTGGCCGGGGCATGGACGCGACAAGGCGCCCAAACACAGGCCGGAAAGGGGGGAAATGGATGGCTCAGACTACCACCGAGCGCCCGCCTTCGGAATGCTTGTCCCCTACTTATTCACAAAAACATCCACAGCTATTGCACAGCCCAGTGAATTCGCGTAGCTGCCAGGGGTTGACTTGGGGCGGGGTACCTCTCTAGAATTTCCGGTTCTTTCCGTCCCATTCATACGAGAGGCCCCCAATGGCCACGAAGCGCACCTACCAGCCCAGCAACCTCAAGCGTAAGCGCGACCACGGCTTCCGTGCCCGTATGAAGACCGCTGACGGCCGCAAGATCCTGTCGCGTCGCCGCGCCAAGGGCCGCAAAGTCCTGAGCGCCTGATTGCCATGCCGCACATCGCGGCAGACGCAATCCCTTCGACAGTGAATACTGCAGACCCGCGCAAGCGATTCCCTCGCTCTGCGCGGGTTCGCACGCGTGCCGAATACTCAACGGTCTTCAACGGCGCCCGCCGTGTGTCCGATCCGCTGATGACCCTGCACTGGCTGCCGGCTGACCGGCCGGCCAGGCTGGGTCTGGCGGTTTCCCGCAAGGTTGATCCGAACGCCGTTGGGCGTAACCGGATCAAGCGCGTCCTGCGCGACATCCTGCGTCAGACACGTACCGACATCCAGCCAGGCGACTTTGTCGTCGTGGCTCGTAGTGCTGCGCGTTCCGCCAGCAACGACGAGATCCGCCAGGCCTTCCTGCGCCTGCTGCGTCGCCTGCGTGCATTGCCCACGCCGGGCGTGGACGGCACAATGCCGCCGCCTGATGGCATCGCAACTCCTTCTTTGACCGAGCCGGCATCGCGTCCCGGCCCCGCCGAGCCTGTCCGCTGATGAACCAGACCCGCGTATTCCTCATTTTTGCCTGGCTGATGGTGGCCGTGCTGCTGTGGATGGAGTGGAGCCGTGAAAAGGCTGCTCCGACCCCGGCACCGACGACCACGTCGGCCCCGGCCGCTGCACAGAGCGTTCCGGGCGCAACCCCGGGCGCCATCCCCAGCGCCCAGGTTCCGGGTGCGCCCGGCCAGGCCGCCGTGCAGGCGCAGGCCAGCGCCACCCCGGCCAGCCAGCGCGTGACCGTCACCACCGACGTCCTGCGCCTGGTGCTCGATGGCGGCCGCGTGCTCGACGCCGAGCTGCTGCAGTTCCCGCAGACCAAGGACGAAGGCAGCCCGCCGGTCCGCCTGCTGACCGAAGACCCCGCGCATCCGTACAGCGCGATCAGTGGCTGGGCCAGCGAAGACAAGAACACCCCGGTCCCCGGCGCTGACGGCTTCAAGCTGGTGGGTGACACCAAGGACTTCGTGCTGGCCAAGGGCCAGAACGAGCTGCAGATCCCGTTTGTGTGGACCGCCGACAACGGCGTGACCATCAAGCGCACCCTGACCGTCTCGCGCAACGAGTACGCCGTGCGCTTCAAGGACGAAGTCAGCAACACTGGTGCCGCTCCCTGGAACGGCTACGTCTACCGCACCCTGGACCGCACCCCGACCATCCTGTCGCGGAGCATGACCAACCCGGATTCCTTCAGCTTCAACGGTGCCACCTGGTACGACAACGACAAGAAGTACCAGCGTCGTGCGTTCAAGGACTACCTGGAAGACGGCACGCTGAACCAGAACATCACCGGTGGCTGGCTGGCGATGCTGCAGCACCACTTCTTCACTGCCTGGATCCCGCAGAAGGACCAGACCGCACACTACGTGCTGTCGCAGGTGGCCGGTCGTGACCTGATCGAGGCGCGTGGCCCGGCCTTCACCGTGGCCCCGGGCCAGTCCACCAGCACCGAAGCCCGCCTGTGGGTCGGCCCGAAGCTGGTCAACCTGATCGCCAAGGAAGACGTGCCGGGCCTGGACCGCGTGGTCGACTACAGCCGCTTCTCGATGATGGCGGTGATCGGCCAGGGCCTGTTCTGGGTGTTGAACCAGGTGCACAAGCTGGTTGGCAACTGGGGCTGGGCGATCGTCGGCCTGGTGGTGCTGCTGAAGCTGGTGCTGTACCCGCTGTCGGCGACCCAGTACAAGAGCGGTGCGAAGATGCGTCGCTTCCAGCCGCGCATCGCGCAGCTGAAGGAACGCTATGGCGACGACCGCCAGAAGTTCCAGACCGCGATGATGGAGCTGTACAAGAAGGAAAAGATCAATCCGATGGGCGGCTGCCTGCCGATCCTCATCCAGATGCCGATCTTCTTCGCCCTGTACTGGGTGCTGGTGGAATCGGTCGAACTGCGCCAGGCGCCCTGGTTCGGCTGGATCCAGGACCTGACCGCACGCGACCCGTACTTCATCCTGCCGGTGATCAACGTGGCGGTGATGTGGTTCACCCAGAAGCTGACCCCGGCACCGGGCATGGACCCGATGCAGCAGAAGATGATGCAGTTCATGCCGCTGGTGTTCGGCGTCATGATGGCCTTCATGCCGTCCGGCCTGGTCCTGTACTGGGTAGTCAACGGCGGCCTGGGCCTGCTGCAGCAGTGGTGGATGACCAAGCGCCATGGCGGCGAGCCGGTCCCGGCCACCACCGCTCCGGCCCCGGTCAAAAAGAAGTAATCGGTAGAGCCGGCCGCTGGCCGGCTGACCCCAGCAGAAGCCCGCCGCAAGGCGGGCTTTTCGCATCCGGCGTTAGAATCGCCGGCACACCGATCCCGCATCCATCGAGTCCGCCATGCCGCGTGCGTCGTCGTTCCGCCTGTTCCTGCCCTCGCTGTTGTTGACCCTGGTCGTTGCCGGTTGTGGTGACAAGGATGCGAAGGCGCCGGCGACCACCGTCACCCAGCCCAGCGCGCAGGCCGCGGCCGCCGCCGATCCGGCCGCGGCGCCGTTGCTGGCCGCGCTGCAGAAGCAGCTCGATGGCTATCGCCGGATCGTCGTGCTGCTGGCCGATGAGGAACAGCAGTCGGCGGCCGATCGCAGCACCTCCACCCGCATCGGCCAGCAGCTGTTCCACGACGGCCTGGAACAGCGCAGCGCCATTGCCGCGCAGTTCGACACGCTGCTGCGTGGTAGCAGCCCGCAGCGCTTCGCCACCCTCGGCACTGTGCTGGACTACATCGAGTCGGCGCCGGAGCTGTTCGACGCCGACCGCTTGGCCTTCCGAGAAGTGCTGCGCGATCTGCATGAGCGCGTCGGCGCCGATTCGTCGCTGCCGGCAGTGAAGCTGCACCAGCGCATCGGCGAAGACCTGGAGGCGCTGGACGAGATCGAGCGCAACTACAACCAGGAACTGACCCGCATCTTCAGCCGCTTCGAGCGCACCCGTGCCATCGAACTGAAGCGCGAGAAGTGGGACGACTACATCGCGCACCTGCACAAGCACTACAGCCGCGAAGCGATCCTGCGCGACTACGGCGTGATCGAGCCGTACCCGATGTCGATGAAGGACAGCGAACGCGAGATCTTCGGCCGCGACCTGCCGCCGAAGACGGTGGTGCTGACCTTCGACGATGGCCCGCACAAGGCCTATACCGATGAAGTGGTGGCCATCCTCAAGCGCTACGACGTACCGGCCGTGTTCTTCGAGGTCGGCCGCAACCTCGGCAAGGTCGAGACCGACGGCAAGGTCAGCCTCGGGCCGATGGCGAAGATCAGCCGCAACCTGATGGAAGAGGGCTACGCCGTCGGCAACCACAGCCTGACCCATGCGCAGCTGTCGCGTACCACCGGCGATGCGCTGCGCCAGCAGGTGCTGGACACCGACACGCTGCTGAAGGATGTCGACAGCAAGCGCGCGCCGCTGTTCCGCTTCCCCTATGGCGCGCGTAATGCCGAAGGCCTGCAGCTGCTCAACGAAGCCGGGTTGAAGTCGATCATGTGGAACATCGATTCGATGGACTGGGCCGACCCAGTGCCGGAATCGATCGTGCAGCGCGTGCTCGACCAGGTGAACAAGGAACAGCGCGGCATCATCCTGTTCCATGACATCCACGACCGTGCGGTGAAGGCGTTGCCGCAGATCCTCGACCGGCTGATCGCTGATGGCTACCAGTTCGCCGGGTGGAATGGCCGCGACTTCACCGTCGCCCGCGCGCGCAAGGGTGACACCAGCCCCGCCACCGTCACCACCGGCTACGAGAAGTCGTGGGCGATCGTGGTCGGCATCGACAACTACGCCAAGTGGCCAAAGCTGGAATACGCCAGCCACGATGCGCAGGCGGTGGCCGATACCCTGACCGGGCAGTTCGGCTTCCCGTCTTCGCAGGTGATCGTACTGAAGAACGAGCAGGCCTCGCGCAACAACATCCTGGCCGCCTTCCACGACCGCCTGGCCGATGACCGCACCGGAAAGAACGACCGCGTGTTCGTGTTCTTTGCCGGCCACGGCGCCACCCGCCAGCTCGCCTCCGGGCGTGACCTGGGCTACATCATTCCGGTCGATTCGGACCCGAAGGAGTTCGCCACCGACGCCATCGCAATGACCGACATCCAGAACATTGCCGAGAGCATGCAGGCCAAGCACGTGATGTTCGTGATGGATGCCTGCTACAGCGGCCTGGGCCTGACCCGTGGTGGCCCTTCTTCGTCGTCGTTCCTGCGCGAGAACGCTCGTCGCAGCGCACGGCAGATGCTGACCGCCGGCGGCGCCGACCAGCAGGTGGCCGATGCCGGCCCGAACGGCCACTCGGTGTTCACCTGGGTGCTGTTGCAGGCGCTGGCTGGCAAGGGCGATCTCAACGGCGATGGCCTGATCACCGGTACCGAACTGGCCGCCTACGTGGCGCCGGCCGTCTCAGCCGTTTCGCACCAGACCCCGGCCTTCGGCAGCCTGCCGGGTTCGCAGGGTGGTGAGTTCGTGTTCCAGGTGCCCGACAGCCAGGAATTCCTCAACGCCGATACGCGCCAGCTGACCGCCGATGCAATCGCACTGAACAACAAGGTTGAAGCCGCCAGCGAAGCCAAGGGCAGCCAGGCGCCGGTGACGGTGGCCGACCTGCAGGGCGGCAAGGCCAAGCTGGTGGTGCCCACCGCCGGCCCGGCCTCCGACCGCCAGCGCGCGCAGCAGGCCAATGACCGCGGCCTGCAGCTGTACCGCGAGAAGCAGTACGACGAAGCGGTAGCCCAGTTCACCGAGGCACTGAAGCTGCGTCCGGACTTCGCCCAGGCCGCCAACAACCTCGGCTTCGTCTACTACCGCCAGCAGCGCTATGCCGAAGCGGCGCGCTGGCTGGAGAACACACTGAAGATCGACCCCTCGCGCGCCGTGGCCTATCTCAACCTGGGCGATGCCTACTTCAACGCAGGCGACAAGGCGAAGGCGAAGCAGGCCTACACCACCTACCTGGCGCTGCAGCCGCAGGGCAGTGGTGCCGCGCAGGCACGGGCGCAGCTGGAGAAACTCTGAGCCATGAATGATGCAATCCGCGCCGATACCATCGTGGCCATCGCCAGTGCCCCCGGCGCGGGCGGTGTCGGCCTGCTGCGCCTGTCCGGTCCGCGCGCAGCGGCCATCGCCAACGCGTTGGGTGCGCCTGCACTGCGCCCGCGCCATGCGCACTACGCACGCCTGCGCGACGCCGATGGCGAGGTCATCGACGATGGCATCGTGCTGTGGTTCCCGGCACCGAACAGCTTCACCGGCGAAGAGGTGGTGGAACTGCAGGGCCACGGCAGTCCGGTCCTGCTGCAGCAACTGGTCGCGCGCTGCATCGCGCTCGGTGCGCGCCAGGCGCGGCCGGGCGAGTTCAGCGAACGCGCGTTCCTCAACGGCAAGCTCGACCTGGCCCAGGCCGAAGCCATCGCCGACCTGATCGCGGCCGGCGACAACCGCGCGGCGCGCGCGGCACGTCGCTCGCTGGACGGCGTGTTCTCGCGCCGCATCGACGCCGTGGTCGAGCAGCTGGTGCTGCTGCGCATCCATGTGGAAGCGGCCATCGACTTCGCCGACGAACCGCTGGATACCCTCGGCGGCGCGCAGGTGCGGCGTGGCCTGGAACAGGCGCGCAGCGACCTGGCCCTGCTGCGCCGCGACGCCGAACGTGGCCGCCGCCTGCGCGATGGCCTGCATGCCGTGCTGATCGGTCCGCCGAATGCCGGCAAGAGCTCACTGCTGAACGCACTGGCCGGCAGCGAACGCGCCATCGTTACCGACATCGCCGGCACCACCCGCGACACCCTGCGCGAGACCATCCGCCTGGATGGCCTGGAACTGACCCTGGTCGACACCGCCGGCCTGCGCGACGGCGGTGACGCCATCGAACGCGAAGGCATGCGCCGCGCCCATGTGGAGATCGAGCGCACCGACCTGGCCCTGATCGTGCTGGATGCGCGCGATCCGGCGGCGGGTGAAGCCGCGCTGGGCGAGGCCGTGGCAGCGGTGCCGCACAAGGTCTACATCCACAACAAATCGGATCTGCTCGATGTGCTGCCGGCGCTGGACGATCCGGACCGCGTGTTCGTCTCCGCTGCGACCGGTGCCGGCCTGGAGGATCTGCACGCGCGCCTGCGTTCGATCGCATCGGCCGGGGCAGGGGAGCAGGTGGATGGCGAGTTCTCGGCGCGCACGCGGCATGTGGATGCAATCGAGCGTGCGCAGGAACACGCGCAGCGCGCCGATGGCGAGCTGGCGCATGAGCACCTGGAACTGGCTGCTGAGGAACTACGGCTGGCGCATGACGCGCTGGGCGAGATCACCGGGCAGATGAGTGCCGATGACCTGCTTGGAAGGATCTTCTCCAGTTTCTGCATCGGGAAGTAACTGTAGAGCCGAGCCCATGCTCGGCTGCTTTAGGTCTCAGCAACTCGGGGTCAGATCCGCGAAGGGCCTCTGACCCCGTGAAATGACGTGATCAGCTCCAATACTCCGGAGTCTTGTCCGGTACGTCTTGAGTACCGGCGCCGACCGAGCTAGCGTGCAGGAAATTCAGGCAAAGGAATTGCGGATGCATCCGGACCATGTTTCCTACGTTCACTTCACAAGCCCGGCGCAGCTCACTCGTGCGTTGAACTCACTGGCGGGCATCATCGAAGGGATCTCCATTGACAGAGAGATCAACGCCGATGAGCGTCGCTTCTTGGCGCACTGGATCCAGGATCATTTGCATCAGCGCCAGCAGCATCCGTTCACTGAGCTGATGCCTGTGCTCGAGCGCTCACTTGGCGAAGGTCGCATGGATGAAGATGCGGCGGAGGATCTGCGATGGTTGATCGACCGGATGTGCTCAAGTGATCGGGTCAATGCCACCACAGCAGATCTCCAGCGACTTCATGCCGTACTGGGCGGAATAATCGCTGATGGCCAGATTTCAGAGGCCGAGCTGCGTGGTCTTTCGGACTGGATGGATGAGCATTCCCATCTACAGGGATGCTGGCCGTACGACGAAATCGGACACCTCGTAGCCAAGGTACTGGCTGATGGTGTGGTGGATGCGCAGGAACAAGATCTGCTTCGCCAGTTCTTCAGCGAGTTCGTCGTCCTCGGCGATGACCGCACCTTGACCGATCCGTCGTTGCAGATCGCCGGTAGTCTGGTCGGGCTTTGTGCGGTGGCTCCCGAGATCCATTTCGAGGAGAGGGGATTCTGCTTTACGGGTGCATCGTCCCGAGGGTCGCGTGCCGATATCCAGGCGCTGGTAACGGCGCGAGGAGGGCGGGTGCACAGTGCACCTTCGAAAAAGGTTGACTACCTGGTGATTGGCGCTGAGGGAAACCCTTGCTGGAGCTACGCCTGCTACGGCCGCAAGGTGGAACGCGCAGTGGAACTGCGCAAGGAAGGACTGCGGATCATGATCGTTCACGAACGCGATTTCCATGACGCCTTGGTCGATTGAAGACGCGGGATCGGAGCCCCTTCGGGGATCCGATCCCAGGTCCCCCACCTGTCACATTGCCGCCGCATACTGACGCCCATCACATACCGCTTGGGGAAGTCGCAGTGAAGTCGTGGGGTTGTGCGTTGCTGTTGTCGCTGGCCGTGGCACCATCGGTGGCCATGAGTGCTGAATCCTCCACCCCGGCCGCGCCCAAGGTGTCGGTCTACGGCCATCGCGGCGCAAGCGCGCTGTTGCCGGAGCACACCCTGGCGGCCTACGCCCAGGCGATCGCCGATGGCGCCGACTACATCGAACCGGACCTGGTGATGACCAAGGACGGGGTGATGGTGGCCCGCCACGAGAACGAGATCGGTGGCACCACCGACGTCGCCTCGCATCCGGAGTTCGCCAGCCGCCGCACCAGCAAGGTCATCGACGGGCAGAAGGTCGACGGCTGGTTCACCGAAGACTTCACCCTGGCCGAGCTGAAGACCCTGTACGCGCGCGAGCGCCTGCCGGAGCTGCGCAGCACCGCCTACGACGGCCAGTTCCGCATCGCCAGCCTGGACGAGATCCTGGCCTTCCTGGTCCAGCAGGCCGGCCGCGCCAACCGCGGCATCGGACTGGTGCCGGAGATCAAGCACCCGACCTACTTCCAGTCGATCGGCCTGCCGATGGAAGACAAGCTGCTGGCCGCGCTGCGCGGCAACGCCTATACCAACGTCGGCCCGGTCACCATCCAGTCGTTCGAGACCGCCAACCTGCGTTACCTGCGCGGCAAGATCCCGCGTGGCAGCAACATCCGCCTGCTGCAGCTGCTGTGGAAGGGCGACACCCAGCCGGCCGACATCGCCAAGGCCGGTGGCACGCTGACCTACGCGCAGATGATAACGCCGGCCGGATTGAAGGATATCGCCAGCTACGCCGACAGCATCGGCCCGGAGCTGCGCTCGATCATTCCGCTGGATGACAAGGGCGCACTGGGCACGCCGACCACGCTGGTGCGCGATGCGCATGCGGTGGGCCTGATGGTGATTCCGTACACCTTCCGCCCGGAGAACCGCTTCCAGGCCAGCAACCTGCGCAAGGGGGCCGACAACGCGCGCAATGCAGAGGGATCGATCGCCGAAATGCGTGCCTACCTGGCCACCGGCATCGATGCCTTCTTCACCGACGACCCGGCACTGGGCAGGCAGGCGGTGGATGGCACGGGCGCGGCAGGGAACTGAGCGATCAACGCCGCCGGGCATGGGCCGGCGCTACCCGGGGTGCCGGTGTGCTCCGGTAGGTGCCAACCTTGGTTGGCACACAACAACCGCGCCGACCAAGGTCGGCCACTACTGGGTCATGAGGTTGCCGGCCAGCGGCCGGCACTACCGTCACCTAGCTGCGCGGCTCGTCCGGCCGGCGGAACGGGATCACCACGTAGTCCTGGCCTTCGCGCGGCTGCCACAGCACCGGCACGCGCTGCGGTGACGGCGGCTCCAGCTCGTCGTCGGGCAGCGGTTCGATGTCTTCTTCCTCGTCTTCCCAGCTGTAGCGCGGGCGCGGCGGCAGCGGGTCGGCATTGCGGAACAGCAGCGCGGCGATGATGCCGGCGAAGGCGCCGCCCATGTGCGACTGCCAGGACACGCCGTCGGCGTGCGGCAGGATGGTCATCAGCATGCCGCCGTAGAACAGCATGCCGATCAGGCCGGTGGCAATCGCCGCGCGATCGCGGCGCAGCAGGCCCAGGCTGGCCAGCAGGAACATCAGGCCATGGGTCACGCCACTGGCGCCCAGGTGCACGCTGCCCGGATTGCCAAGCATCCACGCGCCGATGCCCGAGCCCAGCCACAGCAGGGGCAGCGCGCGAACGGTGGCTTTCGGGTAGACGCTGCCGGCCAGCGTGCCGAGGATCAGGATCGCAATGCTGTTGGCGACGATGTGCTCGACCGAGGCATGCAGCATCGGGCCGCCGATCAGGCCAAGCAGGCCCTTGGCTTCCAGCGGCGCGACCGCCCACGGTCGCCAGTCGAACGTGCCCTGCAGCGCGAACACGGCCACCAGCACCAGCACGGCGGCCAGGCTGGCATTGAACGCCCGCAGGATGCGCGAGCGGTCATTGCGGGGGGCCGGCACGTCGCCAGCGGGCAGGGGCGCGTTGTTGTCCATACCTCAGCAATGGCGGTGGTTGGCGTGAAACCAAGGCCACCGCAGCGGGAGAGTGGAAACGGCCGGCGGGACAATCCCACCGGCCGCGTCATCCAGCGGCTCAGGCTCAGGCCTGGCCTTCGCCTTCCTTCGGCGGGTACTTCAGGCTCAGCACCACGGTGGCGGCGATGATCACCGCGACCACGCCCAGCGACACCGGGGTCGGGATCTTGAACAGGTCGATGATCATCATCTTGATGCCGATGAAGCCCAGCACCAGCGCCAGGCCATACGGCAGCAGGTGGAAGCGGTCGGCCATGCCGGCCAGCAGGAAGAACATCGCACGCAGGCCCAGCACCGCGAACACGTTGGAGGTGAGCACGATGAACGGGTCGGTGGTGATCGCGAAGATCGCCGGGATGCTGTCCACCGCGAAGATCACGTCGGTGACCGCGATCAGGATCAGCACCGCGAACAGCGGGGTGAACCAGCGCACGCCATCACGCTTCACGCTCAGCGCGTTGCCCGCGTAGTCCGGCAGCAGGCGCAGGTGCTTACGCATCCAGCGCAGGGCCGGGTTGGTCTCCAGGTCCGGCTCCTGGCCGGCGGCGAACCACATCTTCCAGCCGGTGAACAGCAGGAAGGCACCGAACACGTAGAGCAGCCAATGGAACTGGCTGATCAGCACGCTGCCGGCGAAGATCATGATCGTACGCAGCACGATCGCGCCCAGGATGCCGATGATCAGCACCTTCTGGCGCTGTTCCTCCGGCACCGCGAAGTAGCTCATGATCATCAGGAAGACAAAGATGTTGTCGACCGCCAGCGCCTTTTCGACCAGGTAGCCGGTCAGGAACTCGAGGCCGACCTTGTTGGCCACTACCTGGCCGGCAGTCTCATTCAGGTAGTACCAGAGGCCCGCATTGAACAGCAGGGCCAGCGCAACCCAGCCGATGGACCACCACAGGGCCTCCTTGAAGGTGACCTTGTGCGGTCCACCATGGCGCATCAACACGAGGTCGACCAGCAGGGCGATGACCACCACCGCTGCGAAGCCGCCCCACAACCACACGTTACCGATCGTCTGCATTGGGAATGTCCGTTGGAAAGATGAATGCCAGGCCGGACGGCGAGGATCTGCAACGGAGGATCGGGAGGGGGATCCAGGGACAGAGCTTCGCCAGTACGGCGAAGGTCTCGCTCGCAGTTCCAGTCGGCTGGAACTGCCGTTGCACCGGAGCCTGCGGGCTCGAAATGACGGCGACAACGTCTGGGAGCTACTCCCCTTCTGACGCCGATTCTGCGGCCTGGCCGGGCCGCCGTCAAATGCCCCTGCACTGGGGTCGAGTCCCCAACCGGGCTCCGCACCCCCGCTCTGGTAGATGCCAACCTTGGTTGGCATACCGGCCGGGGGCAGAGCCCCTACGGGAATCTGACCCCGGCGCCCGGTTTACAATAGGTGGATGAATACCCCCCTTCCGATTGTCCGCCTCAAGAATGCGTGGCGTTCCAGCCACCCGTGGATCTTCCAGAAACTGGTCGAGAAGCCGACCGTCCGGCCCAAGCCCGGTTCCATCGTCGACGTGGTCGGCATCGATGGTGAGTTCATTGGCCGCGGGTTCTACAACGGGCACTCGCGCATCGCCGTGCGCATCCTCGAAACCGATCAGAACGTGCCGGTCGATGCCGGCTGGTTCTCGCGCAAGATCGCCCAGGCGGTGTCGCTGCGCCGTGAGGTGCTCAAGCTCGATGCGGTCTCCGATGCCTGGCGCGTGGTGCACAGCGAAGGCGACGGCCTGTCCGGCCTGGTGGTCGATCGCTATGGCGATCTGGTGGTGGTCGAGTTCTTCGCCGCCGGCATGTTCCGCCATCGCGAGTGGATCTACGACGCCCTGCGCGAGCAGTTCCCGGGTTGCCGCTTCCACAGCTTCGCCGACGAGCACGTGCAGAAGCAGGAAAGTTTCGACTTCCACGGCAACACCACCACCGAAGCGTCGGTGATCACCGAGTACGGCATCAAGTTCCGCGCCGATCCGGCCGGTGCGCACAAGACCGGTTTCTTTGCCGACCAGCGCGAGAACCGCGAATGGCTGAGCCAGCAGGTGGAAGGCAAGAGCGTGCTGGACCTGTGCTGCAACACCGGCGGTTTCGCCGTGTATGCGGCGGCGCGTGGCGCTTCGGAAGTGGTCGGCATCGACATCGATGAAGACGTCATCCAGATCGCCAAGGGCAATTCGCGCCTGAACAACGTGCGCCCGAAGTTCGTCCAGTCCGACATCTTCCCGTGGCTGCGCGATGCCGCCAACCGCGGCGAGCAGTACGACGTGGTGATCCTGGACCCGGCGAAGATGACCCGCGACCGCGACCAGGTCATCACCGCGCTGAAGAAGTACCTAGACATGAACAAGCTGGCGCTGGGCGTGGTGAAGCCGGGCGGCCTGTTCGCCACGTTCTCGTGCACCGGCCTGGTGGCCGAGGACCAGTTCCTCGACATGCTGCGCCGCGCGGCCTACTTCTCTGGCCGCACGATCCAGATCCTGAAGGTCGCTGGTGCGGGTCCGGACCATCCGTTCATGGCCCACGTGCAGGAATCGCGTTACCTGAAGGCTGTGTTCTGCCGCGTGGTGGATTGACCGCGGGACGCTGTAGAGCCGAGCCCATGCTCGGCTGATCTGCCTGACAGCCTCAAGATCCGCCGGGCGTGGCCCGGCGCTACCCAATGCGCGGCCGCAGCGCTATGGTCGGGCTCTTCCCATTGCCGGTGAGAGCCCATGCCATCGTTGCGCCACCTGTCCGTCGTGCTTGCCCTGGCGCTCTGCGCGCCGCTGTCGGCTCATGCCATCGAGTTCAGCGCACAGGAACTGGCCCGCGCCAAGGCCCTGCAGCAGCGCCTGGTCACCCTCGACAGCCATCTGGATACGCCGGCCAATTTCGGCCGCAGCGGCTTCGACATCGAGCAGCGCCACGACCGCAACGCGCTCTCGCAGGTGGACTACCCGCGCATGGTCGAAGGCGCGCTGGACGGCGGTTTCTGGGCGATCTACACCGACCAGGGCGACCGCACCGCCGCCGCCCATCTGGCCGAGCGTGACCACGGCCTGCAGCGGCTGCTGGAGATCCGCGAAATGCTGGCCGCCAATCCCGAGCGTTTCGCGCTGGCATTGACCGCCGATGACGCGGCGCGGATCAAGGCTGCCGGCAAGCGCGTGGTCTACATCAGCATGGAAAATGCCAGCCCGCTGGTTGCCGATTCCAGCCTGCTCTCGTTCTACCACCGCGCCGGCCTGCGCCTGCTCAGCACCGTGCATTTCGCCAACAACGAGTTCGCCGATTCGGCCACCGACCCCAAGGGCGCGGAATGGAAAGGACTTAGCCCGGCCGGCAAGGAGCTGGTGCGGCAGGCGGTGAAGCTGGGCATCGTGATCGACCAGTCACATGCGTCGGACGCGGTGTTCGATGACCTGCTGGCAATGATGCCGGTACCGTTCGTGCTGTCGCACAGCTCGGCCAAGGCGGTCTACGACCACCCGCGCAATCTCGACGACGCGCGCCTGCGCAAGCTGGCCAAGGCCGGCGGCGTGATCCAGGTGAATGCCTATGGCGGTTACCTGATCGACACCGCAAAGACGCCCGAGCGCAAGCAGGCCGAGGAAGCGCTGAGCAAACAGCTGGGTGGCTGGGAAGGCATGGGCATCGAACAGGGCGTTGCCCTGCTGAAGGCCGAGCAGGCGCTGGACCACGAGCATCCAGTGCGCCATGCCAGCCTGGACGATTTCTTCGCCCACTTCGAGCACATCCTCAAGGTGGTCGGCCCCGAGCACGTGGGCATTGGCCTGGACTGGGATGGCGGCGGTGGCCTGAGTGACCTGCCCGATGTCAGCCAGCTGCCGAAGATCACCGCGTGGCTGCTGCGCAAGGGCTATACCGAGAAGCAGATTGCCGGCATCTGGGGCGGCAACCTGCTGCGGGTGATGCGCCAGGCGCAGGAGTACGCCGCTGCTCCGTAGAGTCGAGTGGTGCTCGACTCTACAGAGGGGCGCCGGGCCATGCCCGGCGGCGCCCTTATTTCGCGATCAACGCATGGCGACGGCTGTACAGGAAGTACAGCACCAGGCCGGCCACGTTCCACAGCAGGAAGTACAGCTGGGTGGTATGCGGCAGGCTGATGAACAGGTAGATGCAGCCCAGCGCGGCCAGCGGGCCGACCACGAAGGCCAGCGGCGTACGGAACGTGCGTTCGCGGTTGGGCTCGCGCAGGCGCAGCACCACCAGGCAGATGCCTACCGCAGTGAACGCGGCCAGGGTACCGGCGTTGGCCAGTGCGGCGATCTCGTCCAGGCGGGCGACACCGGCCAGCGCCGACACCACCACCGCAGTGAACAGCGTGGTCGCCACCGGCGTGCCGGTACGTGCGTTCACCTTGGACAGGCGACGCGGCAGCAGGCCATCGCGGCTCATCACGAAGAAGATGCGGCTCTGGCCGTACAGGAAGGCCAACAGCACGGTCGGCAGGGCGATGATCGCAATCACGCCGATCACCATCGCCGCGGTCGGATGGCCCAGCTGGCGCATGATCAGGGCCAGCGGCTCGGCGCTGTGGCCGAACACCGCGTAGCTCATCGCACCCACGGCGGCCAGCGCCACCAGCACGTAGACGATGGTGCAGCCGATCATCGAACCGATGATGCCGATCGACAGGTCGCGGCCCGGGTTCTTGGTTTCCTCGGCGGCGGTGGAGATCGCATCGAAGCCGTAGAAGGCGAAGAAGATGATGGCCGCTGCCGCCATCACGCCGTGCTCGACGCCATCAGGGCCCATCGACTTGGCGAAACCGTAGGGCATGAACGGCTGCAGGTTGGCGCTGTCGAACGCAGGCAGGGCCACGGCCACGAAGATGGCCAGCGCGATCAGCTTGAACACCACCAGGATGGCGTTGAGCGTCGCGCTCTCCTTGGTGCCGGCCATCAGCATGCCGGCCACCAGCCAGGTGATGATGATCGCCGGCAGATTGATCATGCCGCCTTCCACATGCGGGCCGGCCGCCAGCCAGGCCGGCAGGTGCACGTTCCAGCCGAACTGGGTATGGACCCATTCGAGGAAGCCGACGAAGTAGCCGGACCAGCCCACCGCCACCGTACTCACCACCAGCGAGTACTCCAGGATCAGGCTCCAGCCCACCACCCAGGCGAACACTTCGCCCAGCGCGCTGTAGCTGTAGGTGTAGGCACTGCCGGCGGCCGGCATCATCGTCGACAGCTCGGCGTAGGACAGCGCCGCACAGGCGCAGACCGCACCGGCGATGGCGAAGGAGATCAGCACGGCCGGGCCGGCCAGGTTGGCACCCACGCCGATCAGCGTATAGATGCCGGTACCGACGATGGCGCCGATGCCCAACGCGATCAGGTGCGGCCAGCTGAGCGTGGGGATCAGGCGCCTGCCGGCTTCGTGGACGGTGACGGAATCTAGGGACTTGCGCCGGAACAGGGACATGCAGGCCTCGGAAGGGGTGACTAAGAACGACAAGTTCCCGAGTGTGACCGAACGCAGCGCAGCATTACCACTGACGGGGGTCATGCAGGGCGGGGCGCGCGCTGCGCCCCGGCCAGGCTGCCGGAATCGGCACAATCCGGCGGCAGCCACCGGTGTGCATTGGTCCCGGCCGCTGCTACGACTGGATGTTGGCCATGCCGCTGACCGAATAGCGCTCACCGGCCGCGGCATGCGGCGGGAAGGCCGCATCCAGTGCGTCCAGCGTGGCCGCATCCAGTTCCACCTGCAGCGCACCGAGGTTCTCGTCCAGCCGTACCCGCCGCGTCGTGCCCGGAATCGGCACGATGTGCTCGCCGCGCGACAGCACCCAGGCCAGCGCCAGCTGCGAGGCGGCGATGCCGCGCTCGGCGGCCAGCGTCTGTACGGTGTCCACCAGTGCAAGGTTGCGCTGGAAGTTTTCGCCTTCGAAGCGGGGCGAGGTGCGCCGGTAATCGTCGGCGTCGAAGTCGTCCGGGCTGCGGATGGCGCCGGTCAGGAAGCCACGGCCCAGCGGCGAATACGGCACGAAGCCGATGCCCAGTTCCGCCGTGGTGGCCAGCACTCCGTTCTGCTCCGGATCGCGCGACCACAGCGAGTACTCGCTCTGCACCGCCGTGATCGGGTGGACCGCATGGGCACGGCGGAGGGTGGCCGCCGAGGCCTCGGACAGGCCCAGCCAGCGCACCTTGCCCTGTTCCACCAGGCGTGCCATCGCACCTACGGTGTCCTCGATCGGCACGGTCGGGTCGACGCGGTGCTGATAGTACAGGTCGATGTGGTCCACGCCCAGGCGGCGCAGGCTGGCCTCGCAGGCGGCCTGCACATAGTCCGGGTGGCCGTTGACCGGCCGCCCCTTCGGGTCGGTCGGGTCCAGGCCGATACCGAACTTGCTGGCCAGGAACACCTGGTTGCGGCGGCCGGCAATCGCGCGGCCGACCAGCACCTCGTTGGTGTGCGGGCCATACACATCGGCGGTGTCGAGCAGGGTCACGCCCCGGTCCAGCGCGTGCCGGATGACGGCAATGCCGTCATCGTCACTGCCGCGGCCGCCCTAGTAGGCGCTCATGCCCATGCAGCCCAGGCCGAGGGTGGACACGGTGGGGCCGGCGCGGCCGAGAGTACGGGTCTTCATGCGGATCTCCTTGGGGAAGGCGCCACGCCTGGATGGGCAGTGACGAGGGGCACAGCATCCCTCCACGTCATCATGTGGATAAACTGCGTGCCACCGGACTTACCTTGAAGACTGGCTTCACAATGGATGCCTCCGTCCCCCTCACCGCTGTGGTCGCCTTCGTCCACGTGGCCGAGCACGCCAGCTTTACCCGCGCCGCCGATGCCCTGGGCGTGTCGACCTCGGCGCTGTCACAGAGCGTGCGCGCGCTGGAAGCGCGGATGGGCGTGCGCCTGCTGCAGCGGACCACACGGCGGGTCAGCCTGACCGAACACGGCGCGCGCTTCCTGCAGCGCGTGCGCGGCGGCCTGGACCAGATCGACCAGGCCTTTGCCGAACTGGACAGCGCGCGCTCGGTGCCTGCCGGGCGGCTGCGTGTGACCCTGCCGCGCATCGTCGCCGATCGCATGGTCCTGCCGCGGCTGCCCGATTTCCTTGCGCGCTACCCGCAGGTGCAGGTGGAACTGTGCGTCGACCCGGCGCTGACCGATCTGGTGGCCGAGGGCTTCGACGCCGGCATCCGCCTCGGCGAATCACTCGCACAGGGCATGATCGCGGTGCCGGTCGGGCCACCTGAGCGCCAGGTGGTGGTGGCCACGCCGGCCTATTTCGAACGCCATGGCGTGCCGCAGACCCCGCATGACCTGCAGGGCCACGCCTGCATCGTGCACCGCCTGGCCAATGGCCGGCTGATGCCCTGGGAGTTCAGCCGCGAAGGCCACGACCTGGACGTGGAAGTGAGCGGGCGGCTGGTGTTCAACGATGCCGGCGTCGCCCATCACGCTGTGCTGGCGGGGCTGGGCATGGCCCAAGGCTTCGCTTCGCTGATGGCCGACGACATCGCCGCTGGGCGACTGCAGAGCGTGCTGCAGGACTGGCAGCCGCCGTTCCCCGGCTTCCACCTGTACTACCCCGCGCGTGAGCAGATGGCGCCCAAGCTGCGGGTGTTCATCGACCACCTGCGCGCGGAGATGCACCACCGGTAGATGCCAACCTTGGTTGGCATGCTTCAATCGACCACGCGCGCCGCTACGCCTCCCGGCCAATGGCAGCCATCCGCGTGCCACGCCTCGACGTCCTCGTTGAACTCGGTACGTCGCCCGTCGCGGGCGCGCTCGTAGCTGAAACCGTAGACGTGCGCGCCCTGGGTGCTCAGGTAGTAGCGCCCATTGAGGCGGCCACCGATGCGTTCTTCCCACACGCTGTCGAACTGGTATGGGCGGTCTTCGTCCAGCACCGTCGTTTCCTGCGACACCTGTTGCACCTGCAGGCGGCCGCGCTGCCCGGCGTACTGCACGTCGGCGCTGCCATCGTCCAGCCAGCGCCACAGCAGGTGGATGCCGTCGTTGCGGCCCCCGGTGAGGCAGCGATGGTCCTGCGCGCTGGCCGCTGCGGTGTCGGCCAGCAGACCCGTGAACCCCACCAGCAGCAGCCACCGGATCATCCGTTCAGCCCCAACCGGATGCCGAACCCCACCAGGAACAGGCCGGCCACGCGGCGCAGCGCATCGCTGATGCGCGGGTGCTGGATCAACCGGCGACGGGCCAGGTTGCCCACGCCGATCAGCATCGAGCAGTAGCCGATGCTGACCACCAGGATGATGCCGGCCAGTGCCGCGAAGGTCGCGATGCCCTGGTGTGCCTTCGGGTCGATGAACAGCGGCAGGAAGGCCATGTAGAACAGGATCGCCTTCGGATTGAGCAGGCTGACCAGGATCGCCTGCTGGAAGTAGCGGCCCGGCTGCATGCGGATCGGGCCGGCGTCATCAGCCTCGTGCTTCGGCGTGCGCAGCAGGCTGATCCCCACCCACACCAGGTAGGCCGCACCCAGGTACTGCACGGCGTGGAACACCAGCGGGTTGGCCTTGAGCAGTGCGGCCACGCCGGCCAGCGCCAGCCACATCAGGATCTGGTCGCCGACCAGCAGGCCGGCCAATGCGGTGTAGCCGCCACGCACGCCGCCACGGCCAGTGGCGGTCAGCAGGGTGAAGGTGCCGGGGCCGGGCAGGGCGAGAAACACCAGCACGGCGACCAGAAACGTCCACAGGTCCTGGATGCCCATCCACGGCATGGCAGTGTTCTCTCTTACGGGGGGCCGCCATTGTCGGCCAGCGCCGGGACTGGCGACAGGGGGCCGGCAGGACCTTCGGGCATGCCAGACAGCAGAGGTTGCAGGTGCTGGCGCAGCTGCGCGTGCAGCTGCCGCACCGCTGGCGAGAACTGCTTGCGGTGTGGGCACACCAGATGCAGTGGAATGTGGCTGCCGACGCCGTCGAGCAGCAGCTGCAGGCGCCCGGCCAGCACGTCTTCGCGCAGGTCCAGCCAGGATTTGTAGGTGATGCCTTCGCCGGCCACCGCCCAGCGTCGCACTACATCGGCGTCGTCGCAGACCAGCGGACCGCGCACCGGAATCACGCTGCGGCGCCCGTCGACCTCGAACGACCAGCGATCGTAGGCGCGGCCACTGAGCTGGTAGACCAGGCAGTCGTGCTCACGCAGCTCGTCCAGGCGCGTGGGCGTACCGCGCCGCTGCAGGTAGCCGGGCGAGGCCGCGAGTACGCGCCGGTTGCCTTCCAGCAGGGGCAGGGCGACGTAGTTGGCGTCGTCGAAGTGGCCGATGCGGATGGCCACGTCGACCGGGTCGCGGAACACATCAGCCACTTCGTCGGACAGGCGCAGGTGCAGGCGCAGCCGCGGGTGCGCGGCGCGGAAGGCGCTCAGCCAGGGCAGCAGCAGGTTGCGGCCGAGGTCCGAGGGCGCCGACAGCTGCAGGGTGCCGTGCAGCTCGGTGTCCTCGCCCTGCACGCGCGCCTGGCCCTCGCGCAGGGTGGCCAGCACCTCCTGCGCATACGGCAGGTACAGCGCGCCCTCGCCGGTCAGGCGCAGGCTGCGGGTGGTGCGCACGAACAGGCGCAGGTCCAGCTCGCGTTCCAGCCGCGCTACGGCAGCAGCGACCTGGCCGGGTAACAGATCAGCTTCGCGGGCGGCCTGCGAGAAGCTGCCCAGCGCGGCCGTGCGGACGAACAACTGCAGGTCGTCGAAGCGGATCATCTTCATTGCCGGAGTGAAAGTGCTGCCTGATTCTGCGCCTTTCTGAGCGGCCGTGCGCAGCGCAACCTGTCCACTCCTTCCCCACTGGACCGCTGCCATGCGCGCCATTGCCTACACCCACGCCGGCCTGCCGATCGACGACGCCCGGGCCCTGATCGACATCGAACTGGAACTGCCGCAGCCCGGCCCGCGCGACCTGCGGGTGGCGGTGCGTGCCGTGGCGGTGAACCCGGTCGACACCAAGGTCCGCCGCGGCGTGGCCACCGACGGCCCGCGCGTGCTGGGCTGGGATGCGGTCGGCATCGTCGATGCGGTGGGCAGCGAGGTGACCCTGTTCCAGCCTGGCGATGCGGTCTACTACGCCGGCGTGATCGACCGGCCGGGCAGCAATGCCGAATACCAGCTGGTGGACGAGCGCAGCGTCGGCCGCAAGCCGGCCAGTCTCGACGATGCGGCCGCCGCAGCGTTGCCGCTGACCGCGATCACCGCCTGGGAGCTGCTGTTCGACCGTCTGCGTATTCCCGAGGGCGGTGGCGAGGGCCAGGCCCTGCTGGTGATCGGTGCTGCCGGTGGTGTCGGTTCGATCCTGGTGCAGCTGGCGCGGAAGCTGACCAAGCTGACCGTGATCGGCACCGCTTCGCGTCCGGATACCCAGGACTGGGTCTACGCGATGGGCGCGCACCACGTGATCGACCACAGCCTGCCGCTGGCCGAGGGCCTGGCACGGCTCGGCATCAGCGAGGTGCAGCACGTGGCCAGCCTGACCCACTCCGACCAGCACTACGCGCAGATCGTGGAGCTGCTGGCGCCGCAGGGCCAGCTCGGCCTGATCGATGACCCGGGCCAGGTGGATGTGATGGCGCTCAAGCGCAAGGCGCTGTCACTGCACTGGGAATCGATGTTCACCCGGCCGCTGTACCGCACCGCCGACATGCAGCGCCAGCACGATCTGTTGAACCGGGTGGCCGAGCTGATCGACACGGGCGTGCTGCAGACCACCCTGGGCGAGCATTTCGGACGCATCGACGCAGCCAACCTGCGCCGTGCCCATGCGCTGCTGGAGAGCCATCGCGCCAAGGGCAAGATCGTGCTGGAAGGCTGGTAGGAGCAGACGCTGTCTGTAGAGCCGGGCCCACGCTCGGCTGCCGTTCGCGCGTGGGCGTCAGCCGAGCATAGGCTCGGCTCTACGGAGCTTCATCCACGCATGGCGTGGATCAGCCGTGTCGACCAGGGTCGACACCTACCAACAGCTGCGGGAACCACGGCTCACGCCACGCCGTTGTCGACGTGTTTGGCGAAACCGGGCTGCTCTCGCAGGCGCTCGAACCATGCGACGAGGTGGGGCAGCGCGGGCTTGCTGCCCGGCGTGCTGCGCCAGCGTTGGGTCGACAGCCCCAGCACGATATCTGCAAGGGTGAAGGTGCTGCCCGCCACGTAGGCATCGGTGGCGGCCAGCTGGGCTTCAAGCACACCCATCAGCCGGTTCCACTGCGCCAGGCTGGCCTCGGCGCGGGCATCGTCCGGGTAGTCCGGATGCTGGCGTACGCGCGCCATGAACACGTGGCGCCAGGCGCTGTTGAGGTCGCTGGCCTGCCAGTCCATCCACTGCTCCACCCGGGCCCGGTCCTTCGCTGCAGGTGGCAGCAGATCCTCGCGACCGGCGCGTGCGGCCAGGTAGCGGCAGATGCTGTTGGATTCCCACAGCACGAAGTCGCCATCGCGCAGCACCGGCACCTGCCGGTTGGGGTTCAGCGCGGCCAGCAGGTCCGGCGGGGGGGCCGGTTCGTGGTGCAGGGGCAAGTCCAGACCGGCGCACAGCCACAGCACCTTGCGCACATTGATGGAGGTGGGCTTTCCGTACAGAGCGAGCATGGTCCTGACGCAGCAGCTGAGACTCGGCCAGCCTACACTTGTCCCATGCAAACCGAATATCTGCTCATTGGCGGTCTTCTATTGGCCGTGCTCATCCTGCAGCTGGTCGCCCTGCTGCGCCGCCCGCCGCACGACCGCCTGGAGCAGGCGGTGCGGGAGGAGGCGCGCGCCGGGCGCAGCGAACTGCGCGAACAGCTCGATGGCTTCGCCCGCGCGCTGACCGATCTGTCCACCCGCACCGACCAGCGCCTGGACCTGCTGCGCGAAGCGCTGGGCGAAGATGCCCGCAAGGCGCGCGCCGAAGCGGCCGAGAGCCAGCAGAGGGGCGCGGCGTTGATGGGACAGCGGCTGCAGGAACTGCGCGGCCAGCTGGAGACCTTCGGCCAGCAGCAGGAAGCGCGCATCCATGCGTTTGGCCAGCAGCTGCAGGAGCTCACCGGGCGTACCGATACCCAGCTCGGCGCGCTGCGCCAGACCCTGGTGGACGATGCACGCAAGGGCCGCGAGGAGGGCGCGCAGTCGCAGCAGCGCCTGACCGAAAGCCTTGGCCTGCGCCTGCAGGAACTGACCCAGCGCAACGAGCAGCGCATCGCCGAGATGCGCACGACGCTGGAAGAACAGCTGCGCGCGCTGCAGAACGACAACGCGCAGAAGCTGGAGCAGATGCGCCACACCGTGGACGAGAAGCTGCAGTCCACGCTGGAAACGCGGCTCGGCAATTCCTTCAAGCTGGTCTCCGAGCGCCTGGAACAGGTGCAGCGTGGCCTCGGCGAAATGCAGCAGCTGGCCACCGGCGTCGGCGACCTCAAGCGCGTGCTGACCAACGTCAAGAACCGTGGCAGCTGGGGTGAAGTGCAGCTGGAGAACATCCTCGAGCAGACGCTTACCCAGGAGCAGTACGCGCGAGCGGTGAAGGTGCGGCCGGACAGCGGTGAAATGGTCGACATCGCCGTGCGCTTGCCGGGCCGCAGCAGCGACGACACGCCGGTGTGGCTGCCGATCGACTCCAAGTTCCCGCGCGAGGACTACGAGCGCCTGCTGGACGCGCAGGAACAGGGTGACGCCGAGGGTGTGCGCCTGCAGGGCATCCAGCTTGAACGCGCGGTGCGCGTGCAGGCCAAGTCGATCTGCGACAAGTACATCGCGCCGCCGCACACCACCGACTTCGCGGTGATGTTCCTGCCCACCGAAGGCCTGTATGCCGAAGTGATCCGGCGCCCGGGCCTGGTCGACCTGCTGCAGCGCGAGCACCGCGTGGTGGTGGCAGGCCCGACCACGGTCACCGCGCTGCTCAACAGCTTGCAGATGGGCTTCCGCACGCTGGCCATCGAGCAGCGTTCCAGCGAGGTGTGGAGCCTGCTGGGTGCGGTGAAGAGCGAGTTCGGCAAGTTCGCCGGCATCCTCGAAAAGGCCGAGAAGCAGATCACCACGGTGGGTCGCAGCATCGGCGAGGCCAGCCGCAAGACCCGCACCATCGAACGGCGCCTGCGTGGCGTGGAGTCGCTGGCGTCCGAACAGGCACAGTCGTTGCTCGGCGATCTGGCCGAGGGTGATGCGGCCACCGAGGACGAGGGCAGTGAAGGCGACGGCGACGAGGCCTGAGCCACGCTGACACGCCGCCTGCATCGCCGATGCGTATGCTGGCGGCCTGTCCGCTTCGATCAGGTATCGTCATGCGCCTGCGCCGCTTCACCAACCTAGTCCTGACCGCGCTGCTTGCCGCCTGCAGCAGCACACCACCGGCTGCCGATACGGCGGCGGCATCCGCCGCAGCCACCAGCCCCGAAGCGGCCGAGGCGTACCGCGAAGCGCGCGACGTCGACTGCCAGGCCGCTGGCGGCACCCTGCAGCGGCTGGGCCGGCTGCAGCGCGAACAGTGCGTGATTCCTTACGCCGACGCCGGCAAGGCCTGCAGCCGCAAGAGCGACTGCATGGGCCAGTGCCTGGCCGGCGGCGAGGTGACTGTCGGCAGCGTCGCCACCGGGACCTGCCAGCGTGATGTGCGCCAGAACTTCGGATGCCGCCAGCGCATTGATGAGGGCAAGGCGCTGGGCACGATCTGCGTGGATTGAATCCTGCCTGTAGAGCCGAGCCCACGCTCGGCTGCTGTGGCATCAGCCGAGCGTGGGCTCGGCTCTACAAGAGCGCGCGCGGCGCTATGCTGGTGGGCCATTCCCCGCTGTTGCCGGAGCCCCCGCGTGAGCACCCCGATCCAGGACATTTCCCTCACCACCATCGACGGCAAGCCGTCCTCGCTTGCCGACTACCAGGGCAAGGTGCTGCTGCTGGTCAACGTCGCCTCCAAGTGCGGCCTCACTCCGCAGTACGAAGGCCTGCAGGCGCTGTATGCGGAAAAGCACGCGCAGGGCCTGGAAGTGCTGGGCTTCCCCGCCAACAACTTCCTCGGCCAGGAGCCGGGCAGCGAGGCGGAGATCCAGCAGTTCTGCCAGCTCACCTACGACGTCAGTTTCCCGATGTTCTCCAAGATCAGTGTGGCCGGTGATGACACCCACCCGCTGTACCAGCAGCTGACCGCCGCCCAGCCGCAGTCGATCGGCGAAGGCCCGCTGCGTGAGCGCCTGGCGAGCAAGGAGATTCCGATCCACGCAGCACCGGCGGTGCTGTGGAACTTCGAGAAGTTCCTGGTTGGCCGCGACGGCAAGGTCATCGCGCGCTTCGCCCCGGACGTGGCTGCCGATGACGCGCGCCTGCGCGAAGCCATCGAGGCCGCGCTGGCGGCCTGAGGAAAGCGTGCCAACCGAGGTTGGCACCTACCGGAAAAGAAAAACCCCGCCGAGGCGGGGTTTTTTCATGCACGGGCTGCAGCGATCAGTTGCTCCAGTTCGGCATCGGCATGGCATCGACCGGGATCGGCGAATTGGCATCGTCGTGGCCACGGTCGCGCTTGCTGCGCAGATCGTTCTCGATCTGGTAGTTGCGGCGCTGCATCCACGCATCGCGTACCAGCGAGTACTCGTCCACGGCGGTGTCACGCAGGTTGTCGATCGCCAGCAGCTGCGCGCGGGTATCGACCAGCTGCAGGCCCTGCAGGCCGATGCGGATCTTGTCCTCTTCGATACGGCGGATCGGCGACAGCGGAATGTCACCGGCCAGGCCGAACACATCACGCACAGTACGCGGGCCGAAGAACGGCAGTTCCACGTAGCGCGAACGACGCCAGCCCCAGGCACCCAGGGTCTGGCCGAAGTCCTCATTGCGACGCGGTACCATCGCCTTGCTGGCCGGATCGAACAGGCCGCCGATACCCAGCGTGCTGTTCATCAGGAAGCGGCCGAGGCTGTCCCACGCATCGGCGCCGCGGCCCTGCAGCAGCTGGTTGGTGATGGTCACCGGTGCGCGCAGGTTGCTGAAGAAGTTGCTGACGCCGGTGCGGGCGAAGCGCGGCACCACGTGGGTGTAGGCGGTGGCCAGCGGGCGCGCGATGCCGCGGTCAACCGCGTTGTTGAAGGTGTGCACCTTGCGGTTGAACGGTTCCCACGGATCGTAGGCCGCCGCGCTGCCGGTGTTGCCGGCACCACCATAGAGGGCATCGAAGTCGTCATCACCACCGGGGGCGGTCGCCGCTGCGGCCCTGGCCGCATCGGTGTCGGCGCTGCGGGCCGGTGCGGATGGTGGCGTGGCCGGTGCAGGTGCGGCAACCACGGCTGCGGCCGGCGCGGCATCGACCGTAGCGGCATCGGCGGTGGGGGCGGAGGCCTCGGCGATGGTACTGGCCGGGACCACGGTGCTGGCCGCCGGCGCATCGCTGCGTGCGGGCTTGCCGGCGCAGGCGGTCAGGGCGGTGGCCAGGACGATCAGGGGGAAAGTGCGTACGACGTTCATGTCAGCTCGCAGCAGAAGTAGCGTTGAAATCCAGGTCGGGCGACAGCCGGTAGGCTGCGCTCAGCTCGTTGTAGCCGGCCGGCGCGCCGGAGACTGCCAGCGGGTGACCGCTCTTGCGCGCGCGTGAGGCAAGTTCGGCCAGCAGCGCCAGGCCGGCGCTGTCCACGCGTTCGACCTCACCCAGCTCCAGCCGTGACAGCTTCGCCGGCAGGGCCTGCAGCTGCGGCCACAGCGCGATCACCGCGGCACGGTCGAGCACCCCGCGCAGGCGCAGGGTGTCGCCTTCCAGCAGCGCCAGTGCGTTACTTGCCATTGCCCGCGGGCCCGGCCTGCATGCTGCCGCTGTGCAGTTCGTTGGCCACCTGCTTGATGCCCTTCTGGCGCAGCGGGGTATCGAACTGGTTGCGGAAGGTCTGCACGTAGGAAATGCCTTCGATGTTGACGTCGAAGATCTTCCACTGGCCATTCACGTTGCGCATCCAGTACTCGACCGGGGTCGGCTCGTTGCCGGCACGCACCAGTTCGGTGCTCACGCGCACGCCACGATTGCCCGGCAGCGGGCTTTCACCCTTCAGGCGGAAGCTCGGCTTGCCCTGGATGTTGAGCAGGGTCGAGCCGTAGCGCTGCATCAGGCTGTCGGCCATGGCATCGGCAAACAGCTTGATGTCGGCGTCGGAGGCGCCGCGGGCGTGCGGGCCCAGCACCAGGCGCGCGGCGTAGTCGCGGTCGAAGGTGCGGGTCAGCTCGCTGTCAATGTAGCTGCGCAGGCTGGCCGGGTTGCTGGTGAACTCGCTCTTGCGCTGCTGCAGCGTGGACAGGATGCGGCTGCTGGCATCGATCACCACCTTGCCGGCCTGGCTCTGCGTTGCGGCAGCGGCAGGCGCGGCGGCCTGGGCCTGGGCCAGGAACGGGGTGGCCGCCAGCAGCGCCGAGGCGAGCAGGGCCGGGATCAGTTTCATCTTCATGGTTGCGGTTCCGTTGCAGGCGCCTGCGCGCCATCGTTGGGCTTCTGAGCAGCGCCGCCGCCGGCGCCGCCACTGAACATGTACTTGCCGACCAGCTGGATCAGGTCCACTGCCGGCTGGGTGAAGACGATCTCGTCGCCGGCCTTCAGCACGTCCGGATCACCGCCCGGCTGCAGACCGATATAGCTCTCGCCGAGCAAACCACTGGTGAAGATGCCGGCCGAGGTGTCCGCCGGCAGGTCCTTGACCTTGCTGTCCATGCGCAGGGTCACGATCGATTCGAACTTCACCGGGTCCAGGTCGATCGACGCGACCTGGCCGACGGTGACGCCGCCGATCTTCACCGGCGCCTGCTTGCGCAGCTGGCCGACCTGGGAGAAGCGCGCCTTCAGGTCATAGCCTTCACTGCCCCAGCTCCAGCGCTGGTTGGTCGAGGCCACGGCCAGCACCATCAGCGAGGCCAGGGCCAGCAGCAGGAAAGCGCCGACGGAGAATTCGAGTCTGGGACCGCGGATGGCCATGTGGATTACCTGATCGAGTCGTGGTGGCCGCGCGCGCCTGCGCACCGCCGGTGGAGGGGTTAGGTGAACAACATTGCCGACAGCACGAAGTTGAACATCAGTACCAGCAGCGAGGCGTTGACCACCGCACGGGTGGTCGCCACCGACGTGCCTTCAATGGTCGGCTCGGCATGGAAACCAACGTAGGCAGCGACCAGCGCGGCAGTGCCGCCAAAGATCGCCGACTTCAGCATTGCCACGCCGAAGTCGTCCCAGAAGTCCACGCTGTTGCGCAGCGCCGACCAGAACACGCCGTTGTCCAGGCCCAGCACGTGCACGGCTTCGAAGTAGCTGGCGCTGATCGCCAGCGAACAGAAGATGCCGGTCAGCAACGGCACAGTCAGCACCGCCGCCCAGAAGCGCGGCGCCACCGCCTTGGCTACCGGATCGATCGCCATCAGCTCCAGCGCCTTGATCTGGTCGGTGGCACGCATCAGGCCCAGTTCGGCGGCGATCGAACTGCCGGCGCGGCCGATGAACAGCAACGCGGTCAGCACCGGTGCCAGCTCGCGGTACAGCGAAAGGCCGAGCAGGGTCGACAGCGCGTCGGCCGCACCGAAGGTGGTCAGCGTGCGGTAGCCCTGCAGGGTCAGCACCAGGCCGACGAAGGCACCGCCGACGGCGATGATCGGCAGCGAGCGCGCGCCGATCTTGTAGATCTCGCGGGTCAGCTCGGCCAGGAAATCACGCGTGGGCAGCGAACCGCGCAGCACGGTCAGAGAGAACAGGCCGGCGCGGCCAAGCGAGCGGGTGGCTTGGACGAACGGCATCAGGCAACCCTCGCGCGTGGCGCGGCATCGAACGGAATCGGGCCATCCGGCTGGCCGTGCAGGAACTGCCGCAGCAGCGGGTCCTGGCTGGACTGCAGTGCCTCGGGCGTGCCCTGGAACACGATGCCGCCATTGGCGATCGCGATCACCTGGTCGCAGATCGGCAGGGTCTCGTGCACGTGGTGGCTGACGATGATGCTGGTCAGGCCCAGGCTGTGGTTGAGGCGCTGGATCAGGCTCATGATCACCCCCGAGGCGATCGGGTCCAGCCCGGTCAGCGGCTCGTCGTAGATCATCAGCGGCGGGTCCAGCGCCAGTGCACGGGCCAGCGCCACACGGCGCGCCATGCCACCGGACAGCTCGCGCGGCCAGGCATCGGCGGCGGCCAGCAGACCCACCGCATGCAGCTTCATCTGCACCAGCCGGCGCAGCACGGCGGTCGGCAGGCGGGTGTGCGTACGCAGCGGCAGGGCGACGTTCTCGGCCACGGTGAGGTCGGTCAGCAGGCCGTTGCCCTGCAGCAGCACGCCCACGCTCTTGCGCATTTCCAGCAGCGCGCCGCTGTCATGCGGGATCGGCTTGCCGAACAGGGTGACCTCGCCGGCGACCGGGCGCAGTTCGCCGGTCAGCGCCGCCAGCAGGGTCGACTTGCCGCTGCCGGACGGACCGAGCACCGCGGTGATGCTGCCCTCGGGCACCTGCAGCGACACGTCGCGCAGGATCGTGCGTCCGCTCCGGTCGATGCGGACGTTGGATAACTGCACCAGACTGGAGGTGGAAGCCGACATGGGCACCATTAACGTTTTTTAGACATCGAAGGATCGGGCCCGTCGGCTGAACATAAGCAGACTGGACGGTCCAGTATTGTTGCACGGCAAGGCCTCGCGCAGGCCGGGACAATCACCCGGCAGCCCGGAACAATCCGTACCGGCGATGGGCTGACCATTGAATACTGCCTGCCGTCCTGCACACTGTGCATGATGAGTGACCCAGGCAGCGATTTCCGCCTCTACCATTCCAACTCCCTGGACGTGCTGGCCGCGCTGCTGGCGCGCAACGTGCGTGCGCCGGTACCGGGCCAGCCGCTGCTGGCGCCGGAAGTGGTGCTGATCCCGCAGGTGGCGATGCGGCGTTGGCTGCAGGCGACACTGGCGGCCGAGTTCGGTGTGGCTGCCAACCTCGAATTCCTGACCCCGGGTGAGTTCGTGGCGCGCGCGCTGAAGGCCAATGTCAGCGGTGAGCAGGACGATCTGGACGCCGCCGGCCTGCACTGGAAGCTGTACCAGGCGCTACGCGATCCGTTGCTGCTGGCGCAGCCACCGATGCGCGCGCTGCAGTCCTATCTTGCCGGCGATGATGCTCTGAAGCCGTGGGCGCTGGCCGGCGAGCTGGCCTCGGTGTTCGAGAAGTACCAGGCCTGGCGGCGTGACTGGCTGTTGCGCTGGGCGGCCGGGGCCGATCCGGCCGATCCGCAGGCAATCCTGTGGCGCACCATCACCCGGGGCCACGACTATCGCGCCCGCCGCATCCAGGAGTACCTGGACCGCTTCGAAGGCGCCGGCCAGCCGCTGCCGCAAGGCCTGCCGCCGCGCATGTCTGCGTTTGCGACGCTCAACATCTCGCCCGACGTGCTGCGGGTGATGGCCACCCAGGCCCGGGTGGGCGAGCTGCACTTCTACATGCCCACCCCGGTTCAGTCTTACTGGGGCGACCTGCAGACGCTGGCCGAGCGCCTGCGCAGCGGCGCGCCCGATCCCTTCGGTGAAGCGGCCGGCGAGAACCGCCTGCTGGAAGCCTGGGGTGCGGCCGGCCGCGACTTCATGGCGGTGCTCGGCAGTTACGAGGTGGTGCATCCGGCCGGCGAGATCGCCGCCTATTCCGATCCGGAGGAGGACACCCGGCCGACCCTGGACGAAGGCGGCCTGTCCGACAGCCTGCTGCATCGCCTGCAGCGCGATCTGTTCCACCGCCGCGCACTGCCCTCGGGCGAGCTGCGCGAAGGCCTGCGCAGTGACGACCCCAGCCTGCAGGTGCACGCCTGCCATACCCGGCTGCGCGAGCTGCAGGTGCTGCACGACCAGCTGCGCAGCCTGCTGCAGGATCCGCGCTTCGACCCGCCGCTGCAGGCGCGCGAGATCGCGGTGCTGGCGCCGGACATCGATCCCTATGTGCCGTACCTGGAAGCAGTGTTCGGCGGTCGCGGCGGCGAGGAGGAGCACATTCCGTATGCGCTGGCCGACAGCAGTCCACTGGCGGGCGAGCCGCTGGCCGATGTGTTCGTGCATCTGCTGGGCCTGCCGGTCTCGCGCTTTGGCTTGAACGAAGTGCTGGACCTGCTGGCCAGCGCGCCGCTGGCCGAAGCGGCCGGGCTGGAAGCGGTGGACTTCGATCGCCTGCATGGCTGGCTGCAGCAGGCCGGTGCACGCTGGGGCCTGGATGCGAAGCACCGCAACCAGCACCAGGCACCGGCCGACGACGCCTACACCTGGCAGTTCGCGCTGGATCGCCTGGTACTCGGCCATGCCACCGGCAGTGAGGCTGACCTGGCCGGTGTGGCGCCGTGGATCGAACTGGAAGGCGGCGCGCTGGACGCGCTGGACCGGCTGCTGCGCCTGTTGCGCGTGCTGGCGATCTATCAGCGTCGCCTCGGCGAGCTGCTGACCCCGGCGCAGTGGCGGCAGCGCCTGCTGTCGCTGCTGGATGCACTGCTGCCCACCGCGCCCAGCTCGCCCAACAGCCAGCGCGCGCTGGAGCGCCTGCGCAAGCTGCTCAACCAGTTCGCCGACGATGCCGCCAAGGCCGGTTTCGAAGACGGCGTGCCGCCGGAGGTGGTGCGTTCGCACTTCGCCGGCGTACTGGGGGAGGCCGATACGCGCGCACCGCTGCTGACCGGTGGCATCAGTTTCGGCCGCATGGTGCCGATGCGGCTGCTGCCGTTCCGGGTGATCTGCGTGCTCGGTCTCAATGATGGCGATTTCCCCCGCCGTGACCCTGCCGCCGGTCTCAACCAGCTCACCGCCGAGCTGGATACGCCGCGCCGCCGTCCGGGCGACCGCTCCACCCGCGAGGATGACCGCTTCCTGTTCCTGCAGCTGTTCGCGGCCGCGCAGGAGGTGTTCTATCTCAGCTATCTCGGCGCCGATCCGCGCGATGGCAGCGTGCGTGAGCCGTCGGTACTGGTCAGCGAACTGATCGATGCCGCCGCCGCGTATCACCTCGATCCGACTGCGGCGGTCCGCGACTTCACCGTGCGTCACGCCTTGCAGCCGTTCTCGCCAGCCGCGTTCGGTGATGGCGATCCACGCCGCTTCAGCTATCGCCGCCAGTGGCATCCGGCCGCCGGTCGCCTGACCGGCCAGCGCGGTGGCCTGCAGCCATGGTTCGATGCACCGTTGCCGCCGCCGCTCGACGATGCGGTGGAAGAGGAGGTCGCGCTCGATACCCTGCGCCGCTTCCTGTGCGACCCGGCCGGGCAGTTCCTCGCACAGTCGCTGGGCCTGCGCCTGGCCGACGATGTCGAGGAGGTCGATGACCTGGAACCGCTGGTGCTGTCGTCGCGCGGGCCGGAAAAGCGCAGCGTGCAGGCGGCGGTGGTACGCGCCACGCTCAGCGGCGATACCGAGCCCTTGTACCCGCGGCTGCGCGCGCGTGGCCTGCTGCCGTCAGGTCCATTGGGCCAGCGCCAGTTCGAGGTGGAGCAGTTGAAGACACGCCCGTATGCCAGTGCGCTGCTGGGCTGGATGCAGGGCGATCCACTGGAAAGCCGCCGCTACGAAGTGGACATCGATGGCGTGCGCCTGCATGGCCGCGTGGCCGATCGGCATCCCGAAGGGCTGGTGCGCCTGCGTGCCGGCACGCTCAATGGCAATGCAGTGATCCGCCAGGGCCTGGACTGGCTGCTGGCCAACGCCGCTGGCGACGCGCTGCCCCTCGTGCAGTTCCACGATGGCGGCGATGCCGGCCCCGGCCCGCATGTGCTGCCGGCATTGAGCGTTCCGGCGGCGCGCGCGGCGCTGCGTGCGCTGCTGCAGCTGCGCCAGCGTGGCCTGCGCGAGCCGCTGCGCTTTGCCCCGTATACCGGCTGGGTGCTGTACAACGCGCCGACAGAAAAACAGCGCAGCGAAGGCTGGAAGCAATGGCACGGCAGCGACCGCACCTGGGGTGAATCCAGCAGCGACGCCTGGCAGCTGCTGCTGCGCGGCGCAGACCCGTTCGCCACCGATGCCAGTTATGCCGACCTGCTGCGCAACAGCCAGGTGGTCTTCAGCGCGGTGCGCGAAGGCCGCACCCTCGGCGCCGAAGCACGCCAGGAGGGCAACGCATGAGCACCGCCATCGCCGAAGACGGCATCGAATCCCTCAGCCGTGATCCCTACCTGGCCCTGCCGCTGGACGGCATCCGCCTCATCGAAGCCAGCGCCGGCACCGGTAAGACCTTCACCCTGGCCACGCTGTTCACCCGCCTGGTGGTGGAGCAGGGCCTGCGCATCGGCCAGATCCTGGCAGTGACCTTCACCGACACCGCCACCCAGGAACTGCGCAAGCGCATACGCCAGCGCCTGGCGCTGGCCGCACACCTGGTCGATCTGGAACCGGCCGAGGGAGAAGCACCGGATGTATGCCTGACCCGCGAAGTCCTGCAGCGCCATCTGCAGAGCGGCTCCGAGAGTGCCACCGCACTGAAGCGCCGCCTGCAGGTGGCCGCAGACGAGATCGATCTGGCGTCCATCTTCACCATCCACGGCTTCTGCACCCGCGTGCTGCGCGAGCATGCGCTGGAAAGCGGCCATACCTTCGACCCGCCGGAACTGCTGGCCAGTGACCGCGAGCTGCTGGAGGAACTGGCAGCGGATCTATGGCGCGTGCATGCCAATGACCCGGCCACGCTGGAGCCGCTGACCTGGCTGTGGTCCAACCCGGACGCGCTGGCCGCCGATCTGCGCGCGCTGCTGACCGCGCCGCCACTGCATCCGTTGCCGCAGCCGGTGGCGTTGCCCGATCCGCATGTGGCCCTGCAGGGCGCGGCGGAAGAGCTGTCTGCACGCGTGCGCGAACACGGCGAGCAGTTCTTCATCGACCTCTGCGATGCGGTCGACAACAAGTGGCTCAACGGCGTGTCCTACAAGCTGGGCTGGCTGCATCCGCTGGGCCGGCAGCTACTGGCCTGGGCCGAGCGCGCCGACCCGCGCGAGCTGCTGATCAGCGAACGCCTGCCGGCGCTGCTGCCGGAGGCGTTGGCCGCCAAGACCAACAAGAAATTCGCCGAGCGCACGCCGTCGTCGCCATTGCAGGCACCGTTGGCGCGCTATGTCGTGCTGCTGGCCGAACGCGATGCCTGGTTGCGTGCCACCGCATTGAATTTCCTGCACGCGCTTCGCGCCGACGCCACGCAGCGGCTGCAGGCACTGAAGCGCATCCGCCGGGTGCAGACCTACGACGATCTGATCGATGGCGTAGCGCTCGCCCTGGAAGGCCCGCAGCGACTGACGCTGGTCAGGCAGCTGCGCGCGCAGTACCGCATCGCGCTGGTTGATGAGTTCCAGGATACCGACGATCGCCAGTGGGGCATCTTCCACACCGTGTTCGGTGATTCGCCGGAGGTGCTCGAGCTGGGCCTGGCACCGGCGTTGTTCCTGATCGGCGACCCCAAGCAGGCGATCTACGGTTTCCGCGGCGGTGATATCCACACTTACCTGAAGGCCAAGCAGGTGGCGCAGCAGGCGCCGGTGCTGGACCAGAACTTCCGCTCGCGACCCGCTGTGCTGCGCGCGCTGCAGGCGCTGTACGACAATGCCGGCGAAGACGCCTTCCTCGAACGCGACATCCAGTTCGAGCCGGTGCGGCCCGGTGGCGTGCGCAGCGATGCGGACTACCAGCGCGACGGCCATGCCGCCGCGGCGCTCACCCTGCGCGTGCTGCGCAGTGGCGGTGACAAGGCGATGAGCGCCGATGCCTCGCGCGATGCGGCGACCCAGGCCTGCGTGGCCGCGATTCACCAGATCCTGGTCGAGGCGCGTGCGGGCAATGCCGTGTTGCGTGGGCGCCCGGTGCAGCCCGGTGACATCGCGGTGCTGGTGCGCTCGCATCGCGAGGCCACCCTGGTGCAGCGCGCACTGGCCGCGGTCGGCATTCCGGCAGTGGCAGCCGGCAAACAGAGCCTGTTTTCCACGCCTGAAGCGCGTGATCTGCGTGCGCTGCTGCTGGCACTGCTGCAACCGGCCGACGAGGGCCGCCTGCGCGCAGCGCTGGCCACGGTACTGCTCGGCCAGCGCGCAAGTGCGATTGCGGCGATGGAACGCGAGGGCGACCTGCAACGTGGGTTCCAGGCGCAGCTGCTGCACTGGCGAGAGCGCTGGCAGCGCGGCGGGCCGTTCGCGGTGATCGCCGATGTCTGTGCCGCGCAGGGCGAGCGCCTGCTGGCGCTGATCGATGGCGAGCGCCGCCTCACCAATTACCTGCAGCTGGGTGAACTGCTGCAGGAAGCCTCCGCGCAGGCGCTGGGCATGCACGGGCTGCTGGACTGGTTGCAGGGGCAGATGGCCAGCGCCGACCAGGATGACGAGCAGCAGCTGCTGCGCCTGGAATCGGACGCGCGCCGTGTGCAGATCATCACCCTGCACAAGAGCAAGGGCCTGGAGTATCCGCTGGTGTTCCTGCCCTTCGTCGGCATCGACGGCGGCGCACCGAACACGGCCTCGCACTGCACCGTGCACGTCGGCGGCCAGCGCCAGTTGCACTGGAAGCTGGACAAGGACGAGGCCTGGGAAGCGGCCACCACGCAGCGCGAACGCGAGCAGCGCGCCGAGGATGCGCGCCTGCTGTATGTGGGACTGACCCGCGCCGAGCATGCGCTGTGGATCGCCGTGGGTGATCTGGCCGGGCTCGGCAAGACGCGGCTGGCGCCGCTGCTGGGTGACCTGCAGGCGCTGCGCGCGCTCGCCGATGTGCACATCGATGACAGCGAGGCGCCGGCCACGCTGCCGCAGCTGGCGGCCGAAGTGGAAGGTGAGCTTCCAGCCGTGCGTGCACTGACCCGGCGCGTGCCGCACGACTGGTGGGTGTACAGCTTTACCCAGCTGGCCCACGCAGATGCCGGCGTTGGCAGCGATATCGAAGCGGCCGCCACCGAGCTGCCGGCACCGGCCGCCGACGAACCGGCCGGCCCGGAACTGCCATTGGAACCGGCGCTGCCTGAACCCACCGCGGCCGCCGAGGACAACGCCCCGCTCGATCCGCGCTTCATGGGCAGTCGCTTCGGCAACGTGCTGCATGAGGCGATGGAGAACGTCGACTTTGCTGCATGGGCTGACTGGCAGCCGGGCCTGGAAGCCCCTGAGGGGCAGGCCGAGGTGCTGCGCAAGGCGCTGCACGACGAAGGCTATGCCGATGTCGATCTGGACGACGGCGTGGCCGTGCTGGTGCCGCTGGTTGGCCACACGCTGACCGTGCCGCTACCCGAAGGCGGTGCGCTGCACAGCCTGGGTGAAGGCGAGCGCCGCGCAGAAATCGACTTCTATTTCGCCATCGAACCGACCACGGTGCCGGCGCTGCTGCAGGTCCTTCATGCGCACGGCGTTTCCAGTGGTCGTCGAGGCTTCGGCCAGCGTCGCCGCCTGGAAGGGCTGATGACCGGCATGATCGACCTCACCTACGTGCGCGACGGGCGCTGGTACGTGCTCGACTACAAGTCCAACCGCCTGCCCGGCTACAGCCCGGACCTGCTGGCCATTGCCATGCGGCACAGCGAGTACGACCTGCAGGCGCTGATCTACACCGTGGCCCTGCATCGCTGGTTGCGCTTCCGCCTGGGCGCGGCCTACGACTACGAACGTGACATGGGCGGCATCCGCTACCTGTTCTGCCGCGGCCTGGATGGCACCGGCAATGGCGTGCATGTGGACCGTTTCCCGCTGGCGTTGGTGGATGCACTGGATGCGTTGTTCGCCGGTGGCGAGCAGGCCCAGGCCGAACTGGCCGCACGTGCACGCGGAGCCAGCGCATGAGCCTGCTGAAAGAACTGCACCAGAAGGGCCAGCTGCGCACCCTTGATCACGCGTTGGCGACCAGCCTGCAGCGGCTGCGCGACGACACGCCCGAGAGTGTGGCGCTGGCGGCGGCGCTGGCCTCGCTGGCGGTATCGCAGGGCCACGCCGCGTTCGATCCGGCACAACCGCAGCGGTTGCTGGAAGGCGTGCCCGAGTGGCCTGCCGCGCACGACTGGATGGCACAGTTGCGTGCGTCGCCGTGGGTGGCGACACCCGAGCAGTCCGACGCCATCGCCGAGGATGCGCCACTGGTGCTGGAGAACGGCCTGCTCTACCTGCGCCGTTATCGCGAGTACGAGCGTCAGTTGGCAGCCGGGCTGCAGCGCATCGGCCGGCATCCGCTGCCGGCGCCGGACATGACGGCGTTGGCGCCGCTGTTCGCGCAGCTGTTCCCGCAGGCATTGAACAGTGAAGATCACCAGGCACGCGCAGCCGGCGTCACCCTGCGCCATCCGCTGGCACTGGTCACCGGCGGCCCCGGCACCGGCAAGACCACCACCATCGCGCGCCTGTTGCTGCTGCTGGCGGCGCAGGCCCGGCATGCCGGCCAGCCGCTGCCCGAGGTGGCGTTGGCCGCGCCGACCGGTCGCGCTGCCGAGCGCATGGCCGAGAGCCTTCGCGTAGCCGTGCAACGGCTGCAGGAACAAGGAGTGGATGCGACGCTGTGCGCGGCATTGCCCAGTACCGGCACCACCCTGCATCGCCTGCTCGGCGTGATTCCCGATTCACCGCGCTTCCGCCACCACGCTGATAATCCACTGCCGGTGGATGTGGTGGTGGTCGACGAAGCGTCGATGATCGATCTGCCGATGATGGCCAAGCTGGTCGACGCGATCGCCAGCGGCACCCGGCTGATCCTGCTCGGCGATCCCGATCAGTTGCCCTCGGTCGAAGCCGGTGACGTGCTCAGCGCGATCCTGCGCGCCAGCGGCGATGGCATCGGCACCCGCGCCGACGACGCGCAGGCACTGCATGGACTGCTGGCACCGGCCACCTTGCAGCCGCAGGCCGCACCACGCGCCTTCGCCGGCCGTCGCGTACAGCTGCAACGCGGCTACCGGCAGAGTGATGCGCTGGACCTGGCACCGCTGGCGCATGCCGTGCGTGAAGGCGACAGCGGCACCGCGCTGCAGCTGCTGCGCAGTGGTGAACTGGCCGGCGTGCACTTCCACGAAGGCGAAGCCGATCCATTGCGCGGTCAGCGCGAGCACCTGCTGGGCCACTGGCGTGCACTGGCCGAGGCCGCTGATCCGGTAAGTGCCCTGCAGCAGGCCGGGCGCCTGCGCGTGCTGACCGCATTGCGCGAAGGCCCGCAGGGCGCGCGCGGGCTCAACAGCCGTATCGAACAGCTGCTGGCCGGCAACACCCCGGGCTACTTCCAGGGCCGCCTGCTGCTGGTCACCGAGAACAGCTACCGGCACCGCCTGTTCAACGGCGATATCGGCATCTGCCTGCGCGATGGCAGCGGCGCGATGGTGGCCTGGTTTCCCGGCGATACCGTCGAGCAGCCACGCGCCTTCCACCCGGCCGCACTGCCCGCGCACGAAAGCGCGTTCGCGATGACCGTACACAAGGCACAGGGCTCGGAGTTCGACGAAGTGTGGTTGCAGCTGCCACGCCAGGACGGCCGCGTGCTGTCGCGCGAGCTGGTCTACACCGGCCTGACCCGTGCCCGCCAACGCCTGCACGTAGCAGGCAGCGCAGAGGTGCTGCAGGCCGCATTGAAACGCCACGCCAGTCGATTGGGTGGCCTGGCCTGGCGGTTGGGTGCGGAAGCGGTGGCCGAAGCACCGGCGCGCATCGAACAGCCTACCGTGCAGGGCACCTTGTTCTGAACGGGGGTCGGATCCCGTTCCCATCGGGAACGGGCTCTGACCCCTTCACCTGATCGCCAGGCAGAAGCAGTCGAGCATGACTCGACTCTACAACAGCGTACTTCGATCATTCCGACGTTCATCCACGCATGCCGTGGATCTACCGTGTCGACCAAGGTCGACACCCA
>NZ_VMBJ01000110.1:0-378 GCF_010608305.1 Stenotrophomonas sp. AS012628
CGAGCCTTATCTGATGGAAATCTGGCAGCGTAGGTGTCGAGAGCCGGCGTGGGCCGCCGTACGAGCCTGGATCTCGACGATCGCCTTGGAGCTTGGCGCCCACGCCGGAATCTCCCTTGATCCGCCCGAACAGTTGCTGGAGCTGACACTCGAAGCGATAAGACTGGGCAAGCGGGGGAGCTCTCGACCCTTCCAGACTATACGGAGTCGGGCAATGAACGGGATCGGGATCGATGTGAGCAAGCGCCGATTGGATATCGGCACGACAGACGGCCAGACCCTGCAGGTCTGCAATAACCGCTCCGGCTTTTCTGAATTGGATGTTTGGCTGAAGAAGCGTCCGGTCAGCCAGATCGTGCTGGAAGCCACCGGCGGCTA
>NZ_VMBJ01000111.1:0-377 GCF_010608305.1 Stenotrophomonas sp. AS012628
GAAGTAGGAAGTCGGTCAGGCCGAGGCCGCCAGTTGCCGGTGCAGGTCCGGCAGGTCGCTGGCGATCAGGTCCCAGTCCTGCTCGGCGGCGAGGTCCTGGGTCTGGCCGGGGCCGTATTCCAGCGGCCGGGCGATGAACGCGGTCTTCAGGCCGAGGGCGCGCGCGGCCTTGAGGTCGTAGTTGTGCGCCGCGCAGAGCATCACCTCCTGCGGCGGCAGGTCGAGCAGGCGGCAGGCGCCGAGGTAGACCTGCGGGTCGGGCTTGTAGTGGCCGAACAGGTCGGCGCACAGCAGCATGTCCCAGGGCAGCCCGGCGTGCCGCGCGACGTCGAGCATCAGCGCGGTGTTGCCGTTGCTCAGCGCGGCGAGCCAGTAGT
>NZ_VMBJ01000112.1:0-372 GCF_010608305.1 Stenotrophomonas sp. AS012628
GCCGTTGGCACTACCTGGCCGCGGTGCTGGATCTGCATACCCGGCGGGTGATCGGCTGGGCGTTCTCGGCCAAGCCGGATGCCGAACTGGTGATCAAGGCCCTGGACATGGCCTACGAACAGCGCGGCAGGCCACAGCAGGTGCTGTTCCATTCAGACCAGGGCAGCCAGTACGCCAGCCGCCTGTTTCGGCAACGGCTCTGGCGCTATCGGATGCAGCAGAGCATGAGCCGTCGGGGGAATTGCTGGGATAACTCGCCGATGGAGCGCCTGTTCCGCAGTCTGAAGTCGGAGTGGTTCCCGTCAACGGGTTACCTGACGGCGCAGGAGGCCCAACGGGACATCAGTCATTACTTGATGCACCGCTACAACT
>NZ_VMBJ01000113.1:0-330 GCF_010608305.1 Stenotrophomonas sp. AS012628
AGGATCCCGGATTTGCCAAAGATCCAAACCTACCGCCTTTCCCCAGGACAACCAACGCCTGGTACACCTAACCTTCTCCGTCCCTCCATCGCACTTACGCGAGGTGCAGGAATATTAACCTGCTTCCCATCGACTACGACTTTCGTCCTCGCCTTAGGGGCCGACTCACCCTGCGCCGATTAACGTTGCGCAAGGAAACCTTGGGCTTTCGGCGTGCGGGTTTTTCACCCGCATTATCGTTACTCATGTCAGCATTCGCACTTCCGATACCTCCAGCAGACTTCTCAATCCACCTTCAACGGCTTACGGAACGCTCCTCTACCGCGCATA
>NZ_VMBJ01000114.1:0-322 GCF_010608305.1 Stenotrophomonas sp. AS012628
AGGCTTGGCAGCCGCATCCATGCGGCTGACACCCCTGCCAACCCACACCGCCCCGGCCTCGACAGGTTCATGTGACGGAGCGGATGGCAAAGGCAAGAGCGGTTTCTGATGTCGGACGGAGAAGGAATGTAGAGCCGAGCCCATGCTCGGCTGGAGATTTCGCGGAGAGCAGCCGAGCGTGGGCTCGGCTCTACAAAGAGCGCCCTGCCAAGCAGCTTTTGCTCTTCTTTTTTCTTTCCGTGGGTGGACGCACACGGAAATTGTCAGAGGCCGGGTGGGGTGGGTTCGCGGGAGTGTCCGCGGCATGGATGCCGCGGCCAAG
>NZ_VMBJ01000115.1:0-305 GCF_010608305.1 Stenotrophomonas sp. AS012628
GGTGGACATCGACCACCGGCTCTACCGCCTTCCCAACAGCACCGTCAGGAACGGCATGCCCAGCCTGTTCCAGGTCAAGCCGGGCTCCGTGGTGTCCTACTCTGGCACCGTCAGCCAGCCGTGGTCCACCATCACCGATATCTACATTCACAAACAGATGAGCGAACAGGAGCTGGCCGAGATGATCGAGAAAGAACAGCCCCGCCAGGACGGGGAGGAGCAGCCCCGATGAGGACAAGACAGAAGGGCTTCACGTTGCTGGAAATGGTGGTGGTAGTGGCGGTGATCGGCATCCTCCTCGGCAT
>NZ_VMBJ01000116.1:0-300 GCF_010608305.1 Stenotrophomonas sp. AS012628
GGGTGGGCGCTGGCGGCCGAACCAGCGCCAGCGGTTGCGCCGTAGCGCCTCGTGGCACTCGTCGCGCAGCCAGGCTGGCAGCAGGCGCAGCCAGCGCAGTTTCAGCCAGCCGATCTGCGGCAGGTCGCCGTGTTCGGTGAGGAAGCGCTCGACCTCCTCGTTGCTGGCGGACTTCAGGCGGTGGGTCAGTTCGTCGTAGGCCAGGTAGGGTTCCAGCGGGTAATCGCGCAGGGCGCTGCGCGAGGCCATGTAGGGCGCGCTGTTGCCCTTGGCCAGGGCGGCCTTGGCCTGGTCGTAGAG
>NZ_VMBJ01000117.1:0-298 GCF_010608305.1 Stenotrophomonas sp. AS012628
CCCCCTTCCTCCTTCCAACCTCGACACCTGTCGCAGATTGCACGGTGCGGGCGGATCACCGCGCCAGCCTGTGCTGGCAGTGCTTAACAGCGTGGGAGAATGCCGAAAGCGTCTCCAATCGAGTGATCTTTGCAACTCTTCTGATTGGCATTGCACAGCGCCACGGGCTCAGATGGCGTGCCACCGGAAAAGGGTGGCCGGGCTTCGAATCCCGTGTTGGCTTTGAGTAAGTGCGCTTGCCAGCCGGCGTCACCATGCGTGGCGCCGGCTGGCAATCCGTCTGCCGGCTATGGCGGGC
>NZ_VMBJ01000118.1:0-294 GCF_010608305.1 Stenotrophomonas sp. AS012628
CGGCTGGCAATCGCTGGTGACGCGCAACCTCAACATGTTCACGCTTGTTCGGCGTCAGCACCAATGAGACAGAATTGGGCTAATTGAGAGAGGAGGATTTCTGGTTCATCGTAGCCTTTCAAAGGAACGACGATGAGACAGAAAATGGAAGCGACGAAGCCGTCGGCGGAGAAGGTCATCAGGGACATTCGCCGGGTCACCCGCAAGCAGTATGGCTCTGAAGAGAAGATCCGCATCGTGCTGGACGGATTGCGCGGCGAGGAGTCGATCGCGGCCCTGTGCCGGCGCGAGGGG
>NZ_VMBJ01000119.1:0-293 GCF_010608305.1 Stenotrophomonas sp. AS012628
TTGGCAGCCGCATCCATGCGGCTGACACCCCCGCGTACCCAACCCGACCGGCCTCTGACAGATTTCGGAGGTCTGCCACCCACGGAGAAGAAAAAGAAGATCAAAAGCGGGTCGCGGCGCTGCGCTTGCTCGTGAGCCGAGCATGGCTCGGCTCTACACAAGGCAATGAAGCGACCCGCCAGGCCGCTTTTGCTTTTGATCTTCTCTTTCTTCTCCGTGGGTAGGCGCGCACGGAACCTGTCCGTGGCCGGGTAGATGGGCTGCGCAGGGGCGTGAGCCGCATGGATGCGGCG
>NZ_VMBJ01000012.1:0-10435 GCF_010608305.1 Stenotrophomonas sp. AS012628
GCCACCACCACCGCCCCGGGAGTTGGGCGGGAGGACGGTCGAAATCACTTCGCCGGAGTCGAAACCTGCACCTCGCCACGTGTAGTTGACGCAGGAAATACCGTTGCAGACGGTCAGGACATCGCCGGTCTGGACTCGCGTCTGGGCTGTCCAGACGGTGGTCCGGCCGTCATTGAGCTTCTGGACCTCTTGGGAAAGCTGCTGGTTGGTCACCGGATCGGGATACGGGGTTGTCAGCGTGCATCCGGCGGTGCAGTTGATGACGCCAGGAAGCTTTTTCGCTTGAAGGCTCCCGGCTGCCATGAACAGCAGCACGCCTGCAATGGCGGGAATGGAGTTTCTACCAAGCGAAGGGATAATCCCAATCAGTCTAGCTTTCACAATAGGTCCTTATCGTGGGATGCAACAGTTCTTGAAGATTTCGTTCGATGAAATGCGGGCTTTCTCTTTCTCTTGGCTGCTCAGGTTTTTCTCATGGTTGGCAATGTCAGTGGTGGTGGCAAAACGTGGGTCCAGCCGGTTGAGGACGCGGGTGTACGCCAGGGCGGCAACGGGATCCGCAGGAACGATGCCGCCATACGTGTAGGCCATCGCCATGTCGCTGATGACATTGACGTTCCCTTGTGATTCCAGTTCGCGCAGATATCCGGTGGCGGTGTCCTTCCACGCCTCGAGCGCCGCGGGATCACGGATTGCGTCATCAAGCGAACCGATGACTTTCTCCGGCGATCGCGAGTAAGCGCGCATCGCTTCCTGCGAGCCCATGGCGGCGGCCTTCGAAAGCCAATCGGCGTGATAGATGTCCTGATCTAGAGCCAGCGACTCGCACTCTTTGAGGATTCGTTCCGATCGCTCCAGGAACCAGTTGCCGGACCCGACCGTGGTGGCTGAATCCGCCAGCTTGTCAGCGCGATCCGAGATGAAGGTCTGGCACTGCTCGATGGTTCGATAGATTTCGTAGGTTGCCGTGGCATCTCCGGATTCGGAGCGCAGCATCAGTTGCTTGACGTGGGCGAGCGCGTCACCGGGAGGCCGGAACTCGTTGCCTCTTACGATCTCGTAGGCTTTGGGGCCCACCGCCTTGTACGAGCCTGGCGGGATCTTGTTGTCCCGCTCCAGCCTCTGCGCGGCCGCCGCACCTGACGCCGGAAGCTGCCTTCCCTGGTCGGGCCTTTCATCAAGGCTGCCACTGTTCCCGGATTCCGCTGCCGTGGCATCGGCAGCCGGCTGCTGCCGGTAGCCGTTCATTGCGACGGCTGCCACTGCCAGCACCGCTGCCAGCGCGACGAATCCGATTAGCCGCTTGCTCATCTATTGATCTCACCTTCATTGCAGGAACCGGCATGGTTGCAAACGTGCGCCTCGCGTTCCATGTCCTGCAGCTAACGTTGTATGAATGGATCTCCCCCATTCCCGTTTGAGATTCATTCACGATTCGTTCACCAATCGTTCACGCCGTCGGGAGTGCGTCCGACCATGGCGAGCTGTTTGCCTGCACCTGACCTTCGGCGCAGGCGGCACGCACCTTCTGGCGCTCGGCATGAGATGCAGTTTGGAAAGGCGCGGGAGAGGTAGAGCAGGTGCTGGCCGAAGTGCATCGTCTGCGCAGTTGCCAACGGCGGCTTACCCTGTACTGCGGCGGTGTCACCTCGCTGGCGTTGACTGGCCTGCTGACGGGGGCGACGGACCAACGCAGTGCGTCGATCGACGTGATCGAAACGATGTTGCCGATGGACAGCGGCGGCCGATGTTCTCGGCCTAAGATGAGCGCTTGCACGCGCAGGTGTGCAAGCCATTACCCGTCGTGTGTTTCCTGGCAGGACGCAGTCGCACAATGCGATGTTTCAGCTGCTCGACGGAGCGGGCCAGCCGCGCCAGCAGTTGCAGGTCACGCCGAAGGGGGAGGCCACGCTGTCATTCCTGGACGAGCACGGGGCGCCGTGCGTGTGATCTCGGCGGAGCAGCTCTGATCTCCTGTTCCGGCCCCTGCACATCAATGTGAAGAAGTGCTTGCAATTCCTTCGCGACTCCCGGAAAATGCCGGACTCGCTTCGGGGGACGGACTTCTGGTTCCGCCCTGTAGCAAAGCATCAAGTTCCAACGTCAGCCTCATCGGCGGTGGAGCGAAAGTTTCAGTGGTGGCTGTAGCTCAGTTGGTTAGAGTACCGGATTGTGATTCCGGTGGTCGGGGGTTCGAATCCCCTCAGCCACCCCACTGATTCAACCGCATCGGCGCAGCCGAAACGGTATTGCAATAAACAGAAAGCACGCTACAATGTGCGTCTGAGTTTCACGGGCCGTTAGCTCAGTTGGTAGAGCAGTTGACTCTTAATCAATAGGTCCAAGGTTCGAATCCTTGACGGCCCACCAAGACAGAAGCCACCTGGTAGCCCAGGTGGCTTTTTTCTTATAGGTGTGACTCCCATCGTTTCGATGGGTCACGCGTTGCAGAACCCGCTCGGCGCGGATCTGCAGCAGCAGCGGGACCGCAGTGCTGGTTTCAACCACGTTGAAAAAAGTGCTTGCACCCACCGAGCGGATCGGGTCATAATTCGCGCCCCGATTTCGGGCTGTTAGCTCAGTTGGTAGAGCAGTTGACTCTTAATCAATAGGTCCAAGGTTCGAATCCTTGACAGCCCACCAGACGAAAGCCACTTGGTTCGCCAAGTGGCTTTTTTCTTGCCTGTTCGCTGGGTGGCGTCTGCAGATACCAGCGGTGCTGGCTGGAGTGGAGCCCCCTTGAGTCAAGGGGGCGCGGCGAAGCCGCGGGGATGTGGGGGCCGGTGAAGTGGGGCCCGCGCTTTGCCATGCAAAGCGTGGGGCTGCGGCGCGAATGCGCAGCAGCTTCCCCTTGGTTCGCCAAGTGGCTTTTTTCTTGCCTGTTCGCTGGGTGGCGTTTCATCCGCGCATGGCGTGGATCTACTGAAGCGATGCTGAAATCAGGGGCATACGCGTCATCAGTGTTTTCAATGCTGTGCGCTGCTTCTCACCGCGCTGCGCCCTTCATCGCACCCAATGGATCTTCCGCGCCGAGAGCGCATGCATGTACGAAGGAAGATCCTGATGGCCGATATGAAACGACTGCGCCGGGGGCTGTGGGTTTCATTTGCGTTGCTGGTGTTGGTGGCCTGCGCGCCGGAACGTGATCCGGCGCAGACCATGGAGCGCGATGCAGGTACAGGGGCGGTTCCGGCGCGCCCGGTCGGTGACACCATGCAGATGCAGCCGGCGCAGCCGGTGGAGGGTGAGGCTGCGCCGGAGGCGATGGGGCTGCGTCGCACCGACAAGGGTGGCGTGGACATCCGCAAGGTGGATGTGGCGGCCGGGCAGGGCGCTGACGCACCTGCGTCCCCTGCCGAGGCGAAGCACTGAGTCGCCGCCGTCCCGAACGGTCGCACGACCTTCGGGGCGGCCTTTGGCGCGGGCAATGAGCACAGGGCTGTCATGTTCAGTTTTGTGCAGGCCTTCCGATTCCCGCCGTCGCCTGCGACAATGAATGCCTGAGCCGGCCACGCGAAAGTGGCGGAATTGGTAGACGCCCTGGATTTAGGTTCCAGTGCCGCAAGGCGTGGGGGTTCGAGTCCCCCCTTTCGCACCAGTGCCGGCCTGTCCCCGCCCTGATCGGGCCATCGACGCCCACTTGACCGGCACGCGCTGGCAGTGCAGGCCGAATTGGGCGAAACTAAAGGGCTGCGGCAAGCAGGCGCGTCCCAGACGTCGTGTCCTTACAACCGTTTCATCCCAATCATCGAGCCGGGGGCGTGGGCCACCGGTGGCAGGAGTCAACATGCAAGCTTCGATCGAATCCACCGGCAACCTGGAACGCCGCCTGAGCTTCTCGCTGCCGGAAGAGCGTCTGCAGAGCCACATCGTCGGCCGCCTGGGCGAAATCGCCCGTACCACCCGCATCAAGGGTTTCCGTCCGGGCAAGGTGCCGGCCAAGGTGATCGAGCAGCGCTTCGGCGCGCAGGTCCGTGGTGAGGCGCTGGACGGCCTGCTGCGCGAAACCTTCGACGCGGCCGTGCGCGAGCACGACCTGCGCATCGTCGGCAGCCCGCGCATCGACAAGGGCGACGAGGGTGAGTTCTCCTTCGTGGCCACCGTGGAAGTGGTGCCGGACTTCGGCGACATCGACGTCAGCAAGCTGACCGTCGTGCGCCATACCGCCGAGATCACCGACGCCGACATCGACCAGATGATCGAGAACCTGCAGAACCAGCGTCGTACCTGGGCCCCGGTCAGCCGTGGCGCGCAGGACGGTGACCTGGTCGCGGTGGAAACCTGGTCGCAGGCCGGCGAAGAGCGCCTGCCGGCCGAAGGCACCGAGAAGGGTTCGATCGTGCTCGGCCAGGGCATGATGTTCGAGACCATCGAAAAGGGCCTGGTCGGCCTGGCCAAGGGTGAAGAGAAGACCCTGGACGTCGAGTTCCCGGCTGACTGGCGCGTGCCGGTGCTGGCCGGCAAGACCGTGCAGGTCACCGTCAAGGTTGCCGAAGTCTCCGAGCCGGTCGTGCCGGCGGTCGACGAAGCCTTCATCAAGAGCTTCGGCGTGAAGGGCGGCGACGTGGAGCAGTTCCGCAGCGACATCCGCGCCAACCTGGAGCGCGAGCTGAAGGGTGCCCTGATGAACCGCCTGCGCCGCGAGGTCGGCGAGCAGCTGATCGCCGCCTATTCCTCGGTGGAAATGCCGCCGCGCCTGGTCGAGAACGAAGCCCGCGCCATGCTGGCCCAGCAGGTCGAGCAGATCCGCCGCAACGGCCAGAACGTTGGCGAGATCCCGGCCGATGCCCACGAAGGCTTCAAGGAAGCGGCCGCCAAGCGCGTGCTGGTCGGCCTGCTGGTCGGTGAAGTGGCCCGCATCAACGACCTGCGCCTGGAAGCCAAGCGCCTGAACGAAACGATGCGTCTGATCGCTTCGACCTACGAAGAGCCGGAGCAGGTCATTGAGATGTACCGCAATGACCCCCAGCTGATGTCTGGCCTGCAGAACCGTGTGATGGAAGAGCAGGTAATCGACTGGATCGCCGAGCGTGCCCAGCACACCGAAGAGAAGCTGTCGTTCCAGGACGCGATCCGCCAGTAAGCCCGGGCGGATCACCGGATGCCCCGTGCCTTTGCCGGCGCGGGGTTGTTGCCCCCCAAGATAGGTACCTCACGTAATGGACAACCGAACCAAAGCCCTGAACCTGGTTCCGATGGTGGTCGAGCAGACCAGCCGCGGCGAGCGTGCCTACGACATCTATTCGCGCCTGTTGAAGGAGCGCCTGATCTTCCTCGTGGGCCCGATCGACGATCACATGGCCAACGTGGTGGTGGCGCAGTTGCTGTTCCTGGAATCGGAGAACCCGGAAAAGGACATCAACATCTACATCAACTCGCCGGGTGGCGTGGTCACCGCCGGCATGGCGATCTACGACACCATGCAGTACATCAAGCCGAATGTGAGCACCACCTGCATCGGCCAGGCTGCCTCGATGGGCGCCCTGCTGCTGGCCGCGGGCGAAGCCGGCAAGCGCTATGCGCTGCCGAACTCGCGCGTGATGATCCACCAGCCGCTGGGTGGCTACCAGGGCCAGGCCACCGACATCGACATCCACGCGCGTGAGATCCTGACCCTGCGTTCGCGCCTGAACGAGGTGCTGGCCAAGCACACCGGCCAGTCGCTGGAGACGATCGCCCGCGACACCGAGCGCGACAACTTCAAGAGCGCCTTCGAGGCGCAGGCCTACGGTCTGGTCGACCAGGTCCTGGAGCGTCGTCCGGATGAGTCGATCCAGGCCGGTTGACCGGCCTTCACGGGGCCATGGAGGCCTCGTTCCTGCAGGGTCGGGCGGGACTGGTGTCCCCTCGGCCCTGTGCTATTCTCGAATCGAACCCCCGTTCAGCGGGTGGGGTAACTGGGTAAGCGAAGCATGAGCGAAGACCGCCAAGGTCGTTCCACGGACACCGGCAAGATCCTCTACTGCTCTTTCTGCGGCAAGAGCCAGCATGAAGTGCGCAAGCTGATTGCGGGTCCGAGCGTGTTCATCTGTGATGAATGCGTGGAGCTGTGCAACGACATCATCCGCGAGGAGCTTGAGGAAAAGGCGCAGTCGGCGCGCAGTTCGCTGCCGAAGCCGCGCGAGATCCTCGAGGTGCTCGACCAGTACGTGATCGGCCAGAACCGCGCCAAGCGCACCCTGGCCGTGGCCGTGTACAACCACTACAAGCGCATCGAGAGCCGGCAGAAGAACGACGACGTCGAACTGGCGAAGTCGAACATCCTGCTGGTCGGCCCGACCGGTTCGGGCAAGACCCTGCTGGCCGAGACCCTGGCCCGCCTGCTCAACGTGCCGTTTACCATGGCCGACGCCACCACGCTGACCGAAGCCGGTTACGTGGGCGAGGACGTGGAGAACATCATCCAGAAGCTGCTGCAGAAGTGCGACTACGACGTCGAGAAGGCGCAGCAGGGCATCGTCTACATCGATGAAATCGACAAGATCTCGCGCAAGAGCGAGAACCCGTCGATCACCCGCGATGTGTCCGGCGAAGGCGTGCAGCAGGCCCTGCTGAAGCTGATCGAAGGTACCGTGGCCAGCGTTCCGCCGCAGGGCGGCCGCAAGCATCCGCAGCAGGAATTCCTGCAGGTGGACACCAAGAACATCCTGTTCATCTGCGGCGGCGCGTTCGCCGGGCTGGACAAGGTGATCCAGGCCCGTTCCACCGACGTCGGCAGCATCGGCTTCGGCGCCAAGGTGAAGAGCAGCGAGCGCAAGCAGGAAGTGGGCAAGGTGCTGGCCGAAGTCGAGCCGGAAGACCTGATCAAGTTCGGCCTGATCCCCGAGTTCGTCGGCCGCCTGCCGGTGGTGGCGACCCTGGAGGAGCTGGACGAGCCGGCCCTGATCAGGATCCTGACCGAGCCGAAGAACGCCATCACCAAGCAGTTCAAGAAGCTGTTCGAGATGGAGAGCGTCGAACTGGAGTTCCGTCCGGACGCGTTGTCGGCCATCGCCCGCAAGGCGCTCAAGCGCAAGACCGGCGCCCGTGGCCTGCGCACCATCGTCGAATCGGTCCTGCTGGACACCATGTACGACCTGCCGTCGCAGGAAAACGTCAGCAAGGTGGTGGTGGACGAATCGGTGATCGAGCACAAGTCCGAGCCGTACCTGATCTACCAGACCCCGGCGGCCCCTGAACAGAAGGCCGCAGGCGCTGAGTGATCCTTCCAGGTTGTTGATTGGAAAGGATTTTCAAGGAATGCCTTGCATCTGAAAGCCGATGGCCCCATAACGGGGCCATCGGCTTTTTTTGTCTCCGGAAGATGCCCTCCCGGAGGCGGTTTTCCCCTTCCCTGGAGCCCCCATGGCCCGTTCCCCAAGTGAAACCCTCGACCTGCCGGTCCTGCCGCTGCGCGACGTAGTGGTGTTCCCGCACATGGTCATCCCGCTGTTCGTCGGCCGTGACAAGTCCATGCACGCGCTCGAACAGGCAATGGAGGCGGACAAGCGCATCCTGCTGCTGGCGCAGAAGTCGGCCGAGACCGATGACCCGCATGCGGCCGACCTCTACCAGGTCGGTACGCTGGCGCAGGTGCTGCAACTGCTGAAGCTGCCCGACGGCACCATCAAGGTGCTGGTCGAAGGCCTGTCGCGCGTGCAGGTCACCCACGTCGACGAGCGCAACGGCTCGCTGCATGGGCAGGCTGTGGAAATTGACGCCACCGACGAGCGCGAAGCGCGCGAGGTCGAGGCGATCGCCCGCTCGCTGATGTCGCTGTTCGAGCAGTACGTCAAGACCAACCGCAAGCTGCCGCCGGAACTGCTGCAGACGCTGTCGGGCATCGATGAGCCGGCGCGCCTGGCCGACACCATCGCCGCGCACATCAGCGTGCGCCTGGCCGACAAGCAGCGCCTGCTGGAAACGCTGGCCGTCGGCGATCGCCTGGAGATGCTGGTCGGCCTGGTCGATGGCGAGATCGACGTGCAGCAGATGGAAAAGCGCATCCGCGGCCGCGTGAAGTCGCAGATGGAGAAGAGCCAGCGCGAGTACTACCTCAACGAACAGATGAAGGCCATCCAGAAGGAACTGGGTGACCTGGACGACGCGCCGGGCGAGCTGGAAGAGCTGGCCCGCAAGATCGCCGAAGCCGGCATGCCGAAGGCCGTTGAAGCCAAGGCACGCAACGAACTGAACAAGCTCAAGCAGATGTCGCCGATGTCGGCCGAAGCCGCGGTCGTGCGCAACTACCTGGAGTGGCTGCTGGGCGTGCCGTGGAAGAAGCGCAGCAAGGTGCGCAAGGACCTGAAGGTGGCGCAGGACACCCTCGATGCCGATCACTACGGCCTGGAGAAGGTCAAGGAGCGCATCCTTGAGTACCTGGCGGTGCAGTCGCGCGTGAAGCAGATGAAGGGCCCGATCCTGTGCCTGGTCGGGCCGCCGGGCGTGGGCAAGACCTCGCTGGGCCAGTCCATCGCCAAGGCCACCAACCGCAAGTTCGTGCGCATGTCGCTGGGCGGCGTGCGTGACGAGGCCGAGATCCGTGGCCACCGTCGTACCTACGTCGGTTCGATGCCGGGCCGCATCGTGCAGAACCTCAACAAGGTCGGCAGCAAGAACCCGCTGTTCGTGCTCGACGAGATCGACAAGATGTCGATGGACTTCCGTGGCGATCCGTCTTCGGCGCTGCTGGAAGTGCTCGACCCGGAGCAGAACAACGCGTTCAACGACCACTATCTGGAAGTGGACCTGGACCTGTCCGAAGTGATGTTCGTGGCCACCTCGAACTCGCTCAATATTCCGGGCCCGTTGCTGGACCGCATGGAAGTGATCCGCATCCCCGGCTACACCGAGGATGAGAAGCTCAACATCGCTACCCGCTACCTGGTGCCCAAGCAGATCAAGGCCAACGGCCTGCAGCCGGAAGAGCTGGAGATCGGCAGTGATGCCATCCAGGACATCGTGCGCTACTACACGCGCGAATCGGGCGTGCGCAACCTGGAACGCGAGATCGCCAAGATCTGCCGCAAGGTAGTGAAGGAGATAGCACTGGCCGGCCCGCAGCCGGCGGCGAAGGCGAAGAAGGGTGCGAAGAAGTCCAAGGCGCTGGTGAGCGTGTCCAGCAAGAACCTGGACAAGTACCTGGGCGTGCGTCGCTTCGACTTCGGCCGTGCCGAGGAAGAAAACGAGATCGGCCTGGTCACCGGCCTGGCGTGGACCGAAGTCGGTGGCGATCTGCTGCAGATCGAATCGACGCTGGTACCGGGCAAGGGGCAGTTGATCCTGACCGGCCAGCTCGGCAACGTGATGAAGGAATCGGCGTCGGCGGCACTGTCGGTGGTGCGTTCGCGCGCCGTGGGCTTTGGCATCGACAGCGACTTCCTGCAGAAGCACGACGTGCATCTGCACGTGCCCGATGGCGCCACGCCGAAGGACGGCCCGAGTGCCGGTGCGGCAATGGTCACCTCGCTGGTGTCGATGCTGACCAAGGTGCCGGTGCGTGCCGACGTGGCGATGACCGGTGAGATCACCCTGCGTGGTCGTGTCACCGCCATCGGTGGCTTGAAGGAGAAGCTGCTGGCCGCACTGCGCGGTGGTATCCGCACGGTCATCATCCCGGAAGAGAACCGCAAGGACCTTGCAGACATTCCGGCCAACGTCACCCGCGATCTGGAGATCGTGCCGGTGAAGTACATCGAAGAAGTCCTGGACCTGGCGCTGGAGCGTCCGCTGGCACCGAAGAAGGCGCGCAAGAGTGCGCAGCGTGTCACGGTGCGCAGCAAGGCCAAACCGAGTGGAAGCGCGCGCGTCAAGCATTGACGCGCGCTGTCCGATGGCCCGAAACCCGCGTCGTTGCTGGCTTTCCAGCTTGCGTGGGGGTAGGGCCACTGGTATAAAAGCAGCACTCGCGAATGAGTGATCGCTGTCAGCGATGACTGAATCGGCGAACCGTTTCCACATGGCGGCCGCATGCAGAAGGCGTGCGGTTGCTTCCCTGTCGAATAAGCGGAACCCACCGCCAAAGGAGTTGTAGAGAATGAACAAGACCGAATTGATCGATGCCGTTGCTGAAGCTGCCGACCTGACCAAGGCCGAGTCCAGCCGCGCTGTCGATGCCGTCGTTGCTGCCGTCACCAAGGCGCTGAAGGACGGCGATGCGGTCACCCTGGTTGGCTTCGGTACCTTCCAGGTCCGCGACCGTGCTGCCCGCACCGGCCGCAACCCGAAGACCGGCGACACCATCAAGATCGCTGCTTCGAAGAATCCGTCGTTCAAGGCTGGTAAGGCCCTGAAGGATGCTGTAAACTAAGCGGCTCGCTGGGGTGCTTAGCTCAGCGGTAGAGCGTCTCCTTTACACGGAGAGGGTCGGGGGTTCGAAACCCTCAGCACCCACCACAGCACCGCGGTAAAAGTTTGAGTGTGGAGCGGTAGTTCAGCTGGTTAGAATGCTGGCCTG
>NZ_VMBJ01000012.1:10534-100983 GCF_010608305.1 Stenotrophomonas sp. AS012628
CGGAGGTCGCGGGTTCGAGTCCCGTCCGCTCCGCCATTGCAGAATTCTTAAGTCCCTGTGAAAAAACTTTGAAAAAAGTGTTCATCGGGCTGGGTTTCCAGGGAGTCTTCGGATATACTGGGCGCCTGCAAAGTTTCAGCGCGGAGCGGTAGTTCAGCTGGTTAGAATGCTGGCCTGTCACGCCGGAGGTCGCGGGTTCGAGTCCCGTCCGCTCCGCCAACTTTAAAAGCCCTCGGCGCAAGCCGGGGGCTTTTTCTTTGGGCCGTGCCGCAGGCCTGCCGATGTGCTGATGGTGCAGGTCCACGAAGATCGGCGCAGGCCGCGCCGGCGCTGCTTTTGGTCCCTGCGGCGAAGCGGGTTACACTGCCGGGCTCGCCAATCAGGCCTTGTGATTCTCACCATGCTGCAGAAACTCCGCGACAAGACCTCAGGCTGGATCGTCACCGTGATCCTGGGGCTGCTGATGATTCCGTTCCTGTTCGTGATCGACAACAGCTACCTCGGTGGCGTTGGCGCACAGAACGTGGCCAAGGTTTCCGCGCCGCCGACCTGGTGGCGTTCGGCGCCGTCGTGGTGGCCGGTGCGCATGCTGTGGCAGCACCACGAGATCAGTGCGCAGGATTTCCGCACCCGCTTCGAGCAGGAGCGCATGCGCGAGCGCCAGCAGCAGGGTGAGAACTTCGACCCGCGCGCGTTCGAAAGCACTGAAAACAAGATGGCCGTGCTCGATCAGCTGATCGACGAGCAGGTCGTGCGCTTGGTGGGCGAGCAGGCCGGTGTCGTGGTGGGCGACGGTGCGGTGCGCGAGTACATCGCCACCATCCCGGCCTTCCTCGATGCGAACGGCAAGTTCAACGAGAACAACTATCGCCTGGCCCTGGCCGGTGGCAATCCGCCGCGTACGCCCACGCAGTTCCAGGAGCTGGTGCGCGAGAGCCTGCAGCAGTCGGTGATTCCGTCGGGCCTGCAGAACTCGGGCTTCGTCACCCAGGCCGAGACCGAGCGCCTGCTGAAGCTGCTGGGTGAAACCCGCGACGTCGAGCTGGCCGCGCTGCCGGAAGTGCCGGCCGATACCGCGCCGGTCACCGACGAACAGATCAAGCAGTGGTATGACAGCCACGGCAAGGATTTCCGCCAGGCCGAAAGCGTGTCGCTGGAATACGTCGAGATCAACGGCGCGAACCTGCCGGCACCGACCGCGGCTGACGAAGCGACCCTTCGCAAGCGCTATGAAGACGAGAAGGCGAAGTTCACCTCGCCGGAACAGCGCCAGGCTGCCCATATCCTGATCACCGGTGACGGCGCCGAAGCCAAGGCGAACAAGATCGCTGCCGAAGCCAAGGCGGCCGGTGCCGACTTCGCTGCACTGGCCAAGGCCAATTCGGAAGACCCGGGTTCAAAGGACCAGGGCGGTGACCTGGGGTGGGTCGAGCGCGGTGCGATGGTCAAGCCGTTCGAAGATGCACTGTTCGCTGCCAAGGCGGGTGACGTGATCGGTCCGGTCAAGACCGACTTCGGCTACCACATCATCAAGGTCGCCGCGGTGCGCGGTGGCGAAGGCAAGTCGTTCGAGGAAGTGCGTGACACGCTGGCCGCCGAGCAGCTGAAGGCTGACGGCGAGCGCGGCTTCAACGAACTGGCCGGCAAGCTGGTCGACGCCATCAACAAGAGCCCGAGCGATCTGGCTGCTGCGGCCAAGGAAGTGAATCTGCCGCTGCAGACCCTGGGCCCGATCACCCGTGCCACTGCCAGTGGCATCGCCGCTGACCCGGCCGTGCTGCGTGCCGCGTTCTCCGACGTGCTGGTGCAGGACGGGACCGCCAGCGACCCGATCGCCCTGGGCGGCGCGACCAACCACAGTGTGGTCATCCGCGTGGCCGCGCACACTCCGGAACAGGCCATGCCGCTGGACAAGGCGCGCGAACAGGTGATCGCCGCGATCCGCGCCGACCGCCAGCGTCAGGCCAGCGACAAGGCCGCCGACGCCGTGCTGGCCAAGCTGAAGGCCGGTGCCACCCTGCAGTCGCTGGCTGCCAGCGAGAAGCTGCAGCTGAGCCCGATGCCAGGCCTGCCGCGCAGCCAGCCGGTGCCGACTCCGGAAATCAACCGCGCGATCTTCAGCGCGCCGGTGCCGGCCGAGGGCAAGCCGAGCTATGGCAAGGTGGATGTCAACGGCCACGCGCTGCTGTTCGCGGTGAACAAGGTCAACCCGGGCGACATCAAGGAAGTGACTGCCGAGCAGCAGAAGCAGCTCAAGGACCAGCTCAGCCAGATCGATGGCATGGCCGCAGCCAAGGCCTACGTCGAGGCGATGCGCAAGAAGTTCGTGATCCAGACCACCGAAGAGAACCTGTAAGCCTCGCGGCGGGCAGGACGAGAAAGGCCCGGCAATGCCGGGCCTTTTTTATTGGGAGCGATGCTGGAAATTGAACTGTAGAGCCGAGCCCATGCTCGGCCTGTCATGAACCCCGGCAGGGCGCGAACATGAAAAAGCCGAGCATGGGCTCGGCTCTACAGGAAGCAGGGCAGGGCGCGGCCGGAACCGCGCCTGCTTCAATCCTCGACGCGCAGTACCGCGCCCGGCTTCAGCACGCTGCTGCCGCTCAGGCCGTTCAGTGACAGCAGCGCCTTCACCGGCATGCCGTAGCGACGGGCGATGGTCCATGCCGACTCGCCATCACGCACGGTGTGGCGGCGGCTGCGCGGGCGGTCGGCGATCGCGGCGACGGTCTTGGCCACCTGCGGCGTCGGCGTGGTCGTGGCAACCGGTGCGGTGCTGGCCACCAGTGTGGTCGCGGTTTCCGTCACAGTCGCATTGGCAGCCGAGACCGGGGCCAGCACCCGGGTGGTTCCAGAGGCGCGGTTGCCGGCGGCCAGGGCCGGGTTGAGGCGGGCGATCCTGGCAGGGTCCAGCGCGCGCTGTGCGGCCCACTGCTGGACGCTGGTGCCGGCCGGCAGGGTGTGGTCCTTCAGCACCGGCACGGTGCGGTCCAGCGAGGCCATCACGCCCGGCTGGTCTTCCACGTCTTCCAGCACGCAGGCCAGGGCATGCAGCTTCTCGACATAGGCATGGGTGACCGGCGACAGGCCCGGCAGGGCTGCCGGCTTGGCGTTCTGCGCGTTCATGCCAGCCTTGCGCATGGACTGCAGTACCCGGTACTCGCCGGCGTTGTAGGCCATGGTGGCCAGGCGCCAGTCGCCGCCGAACATGCCGTGCAGGGTCTTCAGGTAGCGCACCGCGGCCTGGGTGGAATCCACCGCCGACAGGCGGCCGTCATAGCCGTTGGCCATCGGCACGCGGTGGTTGCGCGCGGTGGTGGCGATGAACTGCCACAGGCCGGTCGGGCCGCTGCCGTTGCGGGCATTGGGCCGATAGCCGCTTTCCACGAACGGAATCAGCGCGAATTCGGTGGGCAGGTTGGCCTTGCGCAGCTCTTCGACCACATAGCCGAACAGCACCAGCGCATCGTCATCCTGGTTGGCCAGGCGCGAGGGGGCGTGGGCGAACTGCTTCTGCCAGCGCGGGCTGGTGGCCTCGGCATCGCAGCTGGGCTCGGCCAGGCCGTCGCGGAAGCTGGTGAAGATCTCCTGGCCGTTGCGCACCGAAGCGGCGGGCAGCGCTGAAGCGTCCAGCGGCAGGGCCGCGGCAGCGGTCAGGTTCTGGCTGATGCCGGCACCCAGCGACTGCGCGCCCGCGTTCCCGGCCAACCCCAGGGCAAGCCCCAAGGCCAGCGTCAGACTTCGGCGCATCATGCGCGGAAGCCGTCTTTCCAGTGCCGGAGACCGGCCATCACGTCGACGTCGTCCACGACGTCACGGCCCAGGTGTGCCGACACCGACGCACGGATCGGTGCAGCGTGCACACGCAGGAAGGGATTGCAGTCGAATTCGTTGGCCAGGGTTACCGGCAGGGTGGAACGGTCATCGCGGCGCATGGCCAAAGCCTCCTCTTGGCGCTGCCACAAGGCAGCGTTGGCGGGGTCGACATGCCGCGCGAAGACGGCATTTGACACGGTGTACTCATGAGCGCAACAAAGCAGCAGTTGCGCGGGCAGGGCACCCAGCTTGCGCATCGACGCCAGCAGCTGGGACGGCGTACCTTCGAACAGGCGTCCACAGCCCAGGCTGAACAACGAATCTCCGCTGAAAAGATATTCAGCAGTGTGAAACGCGATGTGGCTGCGGGTATGCCCGGGCACGGATAGTACGTGGAACGTCCGGCCCAATGCCTGAACGCGTTCACCTTCACCGACCCGCTCGGTCGCCGTGGGAATGCGCTCCTCGGCCGGCGCGACGACCCGCACGCCGGGGAATCGCGCCTGCAATGCCGGCACGCCACCGATGTGATCGTCGTGGTGATGGGTGAGCAGGATCGTGTCCACGCGCAGGCCCTGATCGGCCAGCGCGAGCACGGGCGCGGCATCACCGGGGTCGACGACCACGGCAGCACCCTCGTCGTCGATCAGCGTCCAGATGTAGTTATCCGCAAATGCGGGCAGGGCAGTCAGTCGCATAGAATTGGACCATGCCCGCGCTGCAGAGTACCCGTCAAGCGAGCCAGACCCCGTGGTTCGACAGTGAACCGGCGGAGGCCTTGCGCGTGCTGGAGCGACAGTTGCTGCTGCCGCAGCTGTCGGTGCTGCCGGCGCAGCCCTGGCTGTGGATCGCGCCGAGTGCGGCCTGGCTGGAGGATGCGCAGCTGGGTGGGCGCGGCCTGCGCCTGTATCGACAGGGGCCGGGCTATGCCGGCGACACCCGCTGCGCGCTGCCGTTGCCGCTGGCCAATGAAAGCGTCAATGCGATCGTGCTGCAGCATGTCACCGCGGCCGACGCTGATCGGCTGCTCGACGAGTGCGAGCGCGTGCTGATGCCGGGCGGCCACCTGTGGCTGAGCAGCCTCAATCCGTTCAGCCCGTACCGCACGCGCTGGCGCCAGCATGGGCTGGTGGTGCGCACGCCGCAGCGGATCCGCCTGCTGCTCGGCCGTCATGGGCTGGAGTGCGACGATATGCGTTACCTGGGCCCGCTCTGGCGCGGTGCGGGCAGCCGCCGTCCCGGAGGTTGGGCACCGCTGCGTGCGGCCTGCCTGTTCCATGCGGAAAAACGCACGCTGGCCCTGCCCGGGCCGAAACCGCTGCCGGTGCGCTGGCACGGCACCGTAGCTACCTGATTCTGGAGTTGTATTGAAAACCATCGAAATCCACACCGACGGTTCCTGCCTTGGCAATCCCGGCCCCGGCGGCTGGGCTGCGCTGCTGCGCTACAAGGGCCATGAGCGTGAGCTGAGCGGTGGCGAGGCGCACACCACCAACAACCGGATGGAGCTGATGGCGGCCATTTCCGGGCTGGAGTCGCTGACCGAGCCGTGCAGCATCGTGCTCTATACCGATTCGCAGTACGTGAGGCAGGGCCTGACCCAGTGGATGCCGGGCTGGATCCGCAAGAACTGGAAGACCGCCGGTGGCGATCCGGTGAAAAACCGCGAGCTGTGGGAGCGCCTGCAGGCGGCCACGCTGCGGCATCAGATCGACTGGCGGTGGGTGAAGGGGCACTCCGGCGACCCCGACAATGAGCGGGTGGATACCTTGGCCCGCAACGCGGCGATCCAGATCCGCGACGCCAGCCCGGTAAACTGAGCCCATGCGTCAGATCATCCTCGATACCGAAACCACCGGCCTGGAGTGGAAGAAGGGCAACCGCATTGTCGAAATCGGCTGCGTGGAGCTGTTCAAGCGCCGCCCGACCGGCAACAACTACCACCAGTACATCAAGCCGGACTGTGAGTTCGAACAGGGTGCGCAGGAAGTCACCGGCCTGACCCTGGAGTTCCTCGATGACAAGCCGGACTTCGCGCAGATCGCCGACGAGTTCCTGGCCTTCATCGATGGCGCCGAACTGATCATCCATAACGCGGCGTTCGACCTCGGCTTCCTCGACAACGAGCTGTCGCTGCTGGGGCCGCAGTACGGGAAGATCACCGACCGCTGCACCGTGATCGATACCCTGGTGATGGCGCGCGAGCGCTTCCCGGGCCAGCGCAATTCGCTGGATGCGCTGTGCAAGCGGCTGGGCGTGGACAACTCGCACCGTGCACTGCACGGCGGCCTGCTCGATGCGCAGATCCTGGGCGACGTCTACATCGCGCTGACCTCGGGCCAGGAGGAAATCGGCTTCGGCCTGGGCGATGACGATGGCGGTGGTGCCGGTGCGGCGCTGCAGGCCTTCGACACCAGCAAGCTGCTGCCGCGCCCGCGCGTGGTGGCCACGCCGTCGGAACTGGAAGCGCATGCCGCGCGACTGGAGCGGCTGCGCAAGAAGGCTGGCCACGCGCTGTGGGATGGCCCGAAGGTGGAAGAGCCCGCCAGCGCGTAAACATCCACGCATGGCGTGGATCTACTGTAGAGCCGAGCCCATGCTCGGCTCATGCACCAGGTTCAGTGGCAGCGCACCAGGATCACGCTGATGTTGTCGCGGCCACCGCCGTCGAGCGCGGCCGCGACCAGCGTATCCACGCACTCCTGCGCGCTGGCATCGTCGAAGGCGAGGGTGCGGGCGATGCCGTGGTCATCCACTTCCTCGGTGAGGCCGTCACTGCACAGCAGCAGCTGCATGCCCGGGCGCAGCTCGCCGCTGGTGGTGGCCACGTTCAGATGCGCCGGATCAGTGACGCCCAGCGCCTGGGTGACCACGTTGCGATGCGGATGTGCGCGCGCCTGTTCGGCGGTCAGGTTGCCCTGCGCGACCAGTTCCTGCACCACGCTGTGGTCCTGGCTGAGCTGCGCAAGTTGGCCGTCGCGCCACAGGTAGGCGCGGCTGTCGCCGACCCATGCCACTTCATAGCGATTGCCCTGCACGCGCGCGGCAACCACGGTGGTGCCCATCGGCAGCGTGTCGTTGCGTCGGCGCGAGGCGCGGATGATCTCTTCGTCGGCGGTGCGGATGGCCTGCGCCAGCGGCGCGCCGCGGCGGATCTCGCGCACGATGGTCTCGCGTGCCAGCGCGCTTGCCACTTCGCCGCAGGCGGGTCCGCCCATGCCGTCGGCCACCAGCCACAAGGCCAGCTCGCTGTCACCGTAGTAGGTGTCCTCGTTGAGCTCGCGGCGCATGCCGGGGTGGGTGAGGTGTCCGAATTCGATCATGGGGGCTGGGGCGGGGTGTTGCTGGGGAGACAGGCATCATCGGGTGGCTGCACGCATCCGGCAAGGCATGCGCTCAGGAAATTTTCACTTGGTTGGCCGGAATGACTTGTCGTCGGCCTCACTTCCTCGTATGATGCGCGTCCCCGGTCCGCCGGGGACCACCCGGAGAGGTGGCAGAGTGGTTGAATGTACCTGACTCGAAATCAGGCAGGCGTTTATAGCGCCTCGGGGGTTCGAATCCCCCCCTCTCCGCCAGATAAAGAAAAAGGGCTGCCGAAAGGCGGCCCTTTTTCTTTATCTGGCGCGGGACGCGACGCGCGTTGCGCGTCGCCCCACGCGTTGCTGTGCAACGCGTGGGCCCCTCCCTTTGCCGGCCTCTCCCCGCCCCTGTCGGGGCAGCCCCTCAACAGAGGGGCTTGTTCCTCCAGATGGATCTACCTGTCCCATCGCGAGCTGCGGGTTAAACTGCACGCATCACCTGCTGGAGCTTTTCCCCATGACCGCTGAAATCCTCGTCCCCGTTTCTTTCGGCGAGCTGCTGGACAAGATCTCGATCCTGCAGATCAAGTCCGAGCGCATCAGCGACGAGGGCAAGCTGGCCAATGTGCGCAAGGAGCTGTCGGCGCTGGAGCAGACCTGGATGGCACACCCGGCGGCGGTGAAGGACATCGCCAAGCTGCGTGCCGAGCTGAAGACGGTCAACGAGCAGCTGTGGGACATCGAGGACGACATCCGCCTGAAGGAGAAGGCGCAGGCGTTCGATCAGGGCTTCATCGACCTGGCGCGCAGTGTCTACCTGCGCAACGACGAACGCGCGCGCATCAAGAAGGCGATCAACCTGGCGCTGGGTTCGGCGTACGTGGAAGAGAAGTCCTACCAGGATTACGCGCAGCGCGCGTAATCCCCGGCAGCCTGCCGCTCACCCCAGGTGGTCGGCGACGTAGCGTTCGAACGCAGCGATACCGTCTTCGACAGTGATCAGTTCCATCACATCGTCGAACTCGATCTTGGTGCCCCACTTCAGATCCGCGGCCTGCTTGGCCAGGTACTTGCGCGCGGCATCATCGTAGCGGTCCACGCAGTAGCGGCGGTCGGAATAGGGACCGCTGCGGTTCGGATTGCTGGCCGCATGCAGGCCCAGTACCTTGGCGCCCATCGCGTTGGCGATGTGCATCGGGCCCGAGTCCGGGGTCATCACCAGATTGGCGCGGGCCAGCAGTGCCGGCAGCTGCTTCAAGGTGTCCTTGCCGACCAGGTCCAGTGCCGGCGTGTGCAGCTGGGCCTGGATGGCATCGGCCATGCTGCGCTCCAGCTCGCTGCGGCCACCACACAGCACCACCCGCCAACCGCGCTGTGCGGCATGGTTGGCCACGGCTGCATAGCGGTCTGCATACCAGTTACGGCGCACGTGGCTGGAACAGGGCGAGATCATCAGTACCGGTCGGCCATCGTCCTGCCATTGCGCGGCGGCCCACTCATACGCGGACTGCGGCACCGCCAGATCCCAGCTGACCTCGGCCTGGCGCAGGCCAAGGGGTTCACAGAAGCTGCCGATGGCGTCCAGCACATGGATGCCGGGGCGGTCGGGGATGCGCTCGTTGATGAAGAGACCGTGCAGATCCTTCGATCGGCTGCGGTCGTAGCCGATGCGACGCTCTGCGGGAATGAAGGCCGACAGCAGGTTGGCGCGGAACGCCACCTGCATCTGCAGCAGCGCTTCAAAGCGCCCCGGTGGCAGCTGCCTGCGCAGTTCCTTGACCCCGGCCATGCCGCTTTTCTTGTCGTAGGCATGGAAGGTGACGCCAGGCAGGCCGTCGAGCAGCTTGTGGCCGGCCTTGTCGATGATCCAGTGGATCGGCGTGTCCGGACGCGCAGCCTGCAGGGTGCGCACCAGGGGCACCACGTGGGTGACATCGCCAAGTGCGGACAGGCGCAGGAGGCACAAGGAGGAGGACGCTGATGCCATGTGTTGTTAGACTCAATGAAATGGTCGCATTCGACGCCAATGAAGCGCTGACGCCATGCCGCGAGGGTCGCGGCATCGGGGCCATTCTGTTCGACCGCGAGCGGCTGCGGCAAGCCGAGATCGGCCTGTTCTCACCCCAGCACTGGGGAAGCAGGGCCCGGCCGGTGGGTGAGGGCGGCCGTGGCAGCGCCTGGTTGGTCGATGCGCCGTTCGGCCCCAGCGTGCTGCGCCACTACCTGCGCGGTGGCCTGGCGGCGAAGATCAGCCATGACCAGTACTTCTGGCGCGGCGCGGACCGCACCCGCAGTTTCGCCGAATTCCGGCTGATGCGCGCGTTGCGCGAGAAGAAGCTGCCGGTGCCACGGCCGATCGCCGCGTTCTACATGCGCGAGGGCCTGCGCTACCGGGCCGCGATCCTGATGGAGCGGATCGAGGGTGTCCGTTCGCTGGCCGACCGTGCGCTGGTCGCTGGCCGGGGCGCACCGTGGGAGGAAACCGGGCGGCTGATCGCGCGCTTCCACCGTGCCGGCCTGGACCATGCCGACCTCAATGCGCACAACATCCTGTTCGACGGCAATGGCCATGGCTGGCTGATCGACTTCGACCGCGGGGTGATCCGCATCCCGGCGACCGCCTGGCGCGAACGCAATCTCAAGCGCCTGCTGCGCTCGCTGATCAAGCTGCGCGGCGAGCGCAGCATGGAAGACGTGCAGAAGGACTTCGCGCGGCTGCGCCGCGCCTATGACATGGCCTGGAACCGGGGCACCTGATGGACTGGTCGTTGCGTTTCCTCGGCGTCGGCAATGCGTCGGCGGTCGAGCTGGGGTCGCCGATGTCGGTGATCGAGCGGGACGGGCGTCCGTGGCTGACCATCGACTGCGGCGGTGAAGGCCTGACCGCGTTCAAGGCGCACTACGGCCACATGCCGCAGGCGTTGTTCGTCACCCATGTGCACCTGGACCACGTGGCGGGCTTCGAGCGCCTGTTCGTCGATACCTTCTTCAATGCGCACCGGCGCGGCAAGGTGCGCCTGTATGTGCCTGCCACGGTGGTGCCGCTGCTGCACAAGCGCATCGGGGATTACCCGAACGTGCTGGCCGAGGGCGGCGCCAACTTCTGGGATGCGTTCCAGCTGATCGTGGTGGGCGAGGCGTTCTGGCATGAGGGCGTGCGCCTGGAGGTGTTCCCGGTGCGCCACCATTGGCCGGAGACGGCCTATGGCCTGCGTCTGCAGGGCGCGCTGACCTGGAGCGGCGATACCCGGCCGATTCCGGAGATGCTGGCCCGTTTCGCCAACGACAACGAACTGATCGCGCACGACTGCGGCCTGCACGGCAACCCGTCGCATACCGGTGTGGACGACCTGGAGCGCGAGTACAGCGCCGAGCTGCAGTCCCGGATGATGCTCTACCACTACGCCAGCGTGGCTGACGGTGCGGCGCTGGCCGCGCGCGGTCACCGCGTCGCCCAGCCGGGGCAGTGCGTGCGGTTGGCGAGCCCGACGGCGCCGCACTTGCTGGCGCAGGATCCGCCGTGAGCGGTGTTGGCCAGCCCGCCGACGCGGCGCTGGCGGCCGAACTGGAGGCGCTGGAACGCGCGCTGCATGCGCCGCAGGTGCGGGGGGATCGCGAGTCCCTTGCGGCCCTGCTGGACGAGGATTTCAGCGAGATCGGCAGTTCCGGGCAATGCTACGGCCTTGATGCGGCGTTGCAGGAGATCCCCTTGGAGCGCGCGCAGGTGCTGATCGAATCGGAACGGTACGCGGTGTGGTTGTTGGCCGACGGTCTGGCCCAGGTGCGCTACCGCAGCCGCCATCACGTCGATGGGCAGGCGCAGCGCTGGGTGCTGCGCAGCTCGCTGTGGCGCCGGCATGGGCAACGGTGGCGCGTGGTGTTCCATCAGGGCACGCCCGAGGCACCGTAGCACCGGGCCATGCCAGGCAAGGGGCGCCAACCAAGGTTGGTATCCACCAGAGGCGGGGCGTCGCCGCAAAAGGCGATGGCCCCGCCGGCTGACCTCGGCGCCCGCATCGATCGATACCGTTGCTGCCTTCCGGCCCTGGCGGGATTTTCGACCTAGCGTCGCGAGGGGCCGACGGGGCCACCATAGAGACGTTGGCCGCCCAGTGGGCGGCCGGTTCACCGATCAGGGGAAGCAGCGCGCGATGCGCCGGAGACCACAGCCGGACTGCACATCGGCTGGCCGATGGCAGAACGCAACTATAGCGCAGGCAGGTACATCGACGCCAGCTTCACGCACTGAATCGGCTGTAACCCGTTCCCGGCAACGGCGGCCGGGGCTGGCCCCCATTGCTAGAATGCCGGCCAGGAGGAACGACCTCCCCCGCATCGGGAATCAATGACCAGGACGGCCTGGCCCTGCCAAGAGGAGGGCCGTCATGGCCTGGATCTATCTGTTGTTTGCCGGCCTGCTGGAAATCGTCTGGGCCGTGTCCATGAAGCAGTCCGAAGGCTTCACCAGGCTCACCCCCACCGTGGTCACGATCATCGGCATGATCGCCAGCTTCTGGCTGCTGGCGGTGGCCATGCGCAGCCTGCCATTGGGTACCGCCTATACGATCTGGACCGGCATCGGTGCGGTAGGCGCGTTCGTGGTCGGCATCGTGTTCCTCGGTGAGCAGGTCAGCCCGATGCGGATCGGTGCAGCGGTCTTGATCGTGTCCGGGCTGGTGCTGATGAAACTCTCCAGCAGCTGAATGCATTTAGTTGAGCGGGGAATGGATTCCCCGCGTCCTGCAGGTATATGCATTTTCGGCAAAGCCATTTTGTCCGCTCGTTTTATTTGACGCACGTCATGAAAATAACGAGCGTGATTCACATGCCGCTGGCGCCATCGGACGCACAGTGCCGCCATTCGTCATGCGAGACCGGGGAGTTTTCGCCTTGACGGACACGCCGGCGCACCTTTTCCAGGGGGCGTCGCGTGAAGATGTGAAGATTTTCAGGAGTTAATGCCGCCAGGCCTTGTTCCCGTATCGGGAGCCGGGATGGGCCGCATCGTCTTCAAAAAACCTGCCCGCAGTGCCATCCGGTCTTTTCATGGAGATTTACCGATGAACCGCATTTACCGTCTGGTTTTCAATCGTGCCCTCGGCGTAATGCAGGTTGCCTCGGAGGTCGCCCAGAATCCCGGCGGAAGTGCGATTACCGCGAAGCGGCCACCGCGATTGCGGGCGCATCAGCTGGCGGTCGCACTGGCAGCCACCTTGGCCAGCGGTTCGGCGTTCGCAGCGTGCAACACCGTCGGCAACACAGTCACTTGCCCGACAGGCTCAAGCACCAACTCGCTGGCCAACAGCATCAATGGCGTAACCCTGGATATCCAGACCGGCGCCCAGCTCAGCGTGCCGCCGATCGTGGGTGGTAGTGCGGTGACCTTGAACGGCAACGGCATTACCGTGAACAACCAGGGCACGGTCGATCCCACCATCAGCGGTGGCCTGAGCCTGGCGGCGTCGGGCATGGTGCTGGGCAACGCGACGGTCGGTGGCAATGCCATCAACGTGAACAATCTGGCCGGTGGTTCGATAAACGGCCTGGTCAATATCGCCTCCCTCCTCGGTTTCGGTGGACAGGCGTTGGTGGTGCAGAACGCTGCGGGCGGCACCAGCACCGTCGTCAACAATGGCTCGGTGAGCATGTCGATCTTCGGTGCGGGTCTGTTCACCGCCGCCGATGCCCCGGCCATTCTCAGTTATGGCGGCGCGCAGACCCAGTTCACCAATACCGGCAGCATCACCGGTCGTGTCGGCTTTGCCGGGTCCGCCTCGGCGACCAACGGCAACACCTTCCTCAACGCCGGAACGGTCAACGGCAGCGTGCACCTGGGCAACTCTACGGCAGGCAATACGTTCACAGCGGTGTCTGGTTCCAGCGTGAACAACGCCGGCGTGGGTATCGCCGGTACCGTGGGTAGCGTGGGTGTCAATCTGGCGGCCGCGGGCCAGGTTGATGGCGGCTCGGCGAGCAACAACAGCCTGGTGCTGCAGAACAGTCCCTCTGGCCCCGGCTCCGGCACCGGTGGTGCGCCGACCACGGTGGGCTGGAACCAGTACGTCAACTTCCAGAAGCTGACGGTCAACAGCGGCACCTGGAACCTGCAGGGTGCGTGGGCGGGTGCGGGGCCGACGACGCTCAATGATGGCCTGATCAATTTCAACAATGCCGGTTCGTTCGGCACAGGGCTGTTCACAGCCAACGGCGGTGCCATCGCCTCCTCCACGGCCGGTCTGAACCTGACCAACGCTTTCAGCCTCGGTGGCAATCTGTCCCTGGCAGGGACCAATGCATTCGGCCTGAGTGGCGTGCTTTCAGGCGCTGGTGGGCTGACGGTCAACAACACCGGCATCGTTACTCTCGGCGGCGCAAACGTGTTCTCCGGCGGCGTCAACCTCAATGCGGGCGGCCTGCTGCTGGGCAATGCCAGTGCACTGGGCCTCGGCAACTTGACCGTAGGTGGCAGCGCCTCGCTGGATACGACGGCGGGCATCACCCTGGGCAACAACCTGGTGGTCAATGGCGGGGGCTCGCTGAACCTGCTGGGCAGCAATGCGCTGACATTGAGTGGCTCGATTTCCGGTGCCGGCAACGTGACCAAGAACGGCGCGGGCACGCTGACCTTGAATGGTGCCAATTCGCTGACCGGCAACTTCAACCTGGCCGGGGGCGCGTTGGCGCTGGGCGCGGGTGGCAGCCTGTCGTCCAACGGTGCGATCACGCTGGGCGTTGGTACCAGCCTGGATCTTTCAGCGGCGACCAACCAGACCATCGGCTCGCTGGCCGGCCTCGGCGGTTCGGTCAATCTCGGCAGCCACACGCTGACCCTCGGTGGAGTGGGCGATACCAGTTATGCCGGCACGTTCGCCGCAGGCACCGGTGGTCTGATCAAGCTGGGTACCGGCGTACAGACCCTGTCCGGTGTCAATAACCTCAGCGGCGGCGTCGCGCTCAACGGCGGTGGCCTGCTGCTGGGCAACAACGCCGCGTTGGGCAGTGGTGCACTCAGTATCGGTGGCAACGTGAGCCTCGATGGCACTACCGGGCTGTCGCTGACCAATGCGGTGACGCTGGGGGCAGGTGGGACGCTGAACCTGCTGGGCAACCAGGCACTGACGCTCAACGGTGTGATCGACGGCGTAGGTGGGCTGACCAAGAATGGCGCGGCAACACTAACGCTCAATGGTGCCAACACCTTCGGTGGCGGGCTGGCATTCAATGCCGGCAGCCTGGTGCTGGGCAATGCCGGGGCACTGGGCACGGGGGCACTGAATGTCGGTGGCGTGGTCACGCTGGATACCAGTTCGGCACTCAGTGCGGGCAACGGCATCAATCTGGGCGGCGGTGCATCGCTCAATGTCCTCGGCGGCAATGGGCTGACCCTGGGCGGTGTCATCGCCGGCGCCGGCAGTCTGGTGAAGAGCGGAGCGTCGACGCTGACCCTGAGCGGTGCCAACACCTACACCGGCGGCACCGCCATCAACGCGGGCACGTTGGCGATTGGTGCCGGGGGCAGTCTGGCCGCGACCGGTGCGGTCAACCTTGGTGGCGTCGGTGCGGTGCTGGATCTGTCCGCCGGCGGCAACCAGACCGTGGGCGCGCTCAGTGGCGTGGCCGGCAGCACGGTTTCCCTCGGCGCCAATACGCTCACCTTCGGTGATGCCACCAACCAGACCCTTGCCAGTGTGATCACCGGCACCGGTGGTCTGGTCAAGCAGGGGGCCGGCACGCAGACGCTGACTGGGGCCAATATCTTCAGTGGAGGCCTGGACCTGGCGGCGGGCGGACTGCTGCTGGGCAACAACGGTGCGCTCGGCACCGGTGCGCTGAACGTAAGCGGCAATGGTTCTCTTGATGGCAATGCCGCGCTGAACCTGGGCAATGCAGTGAATCTCACCGGTTCATTGACGCTGCCGGGCAGCCAGAACGTAACCCTGAGCGGGATCGTTGCCGGTACTGGCAGCCTGGTCAAGAACGGCGCATCACTGCTGACGCTGAGCGGAAACAACACGTTCGGTGGCGGGCTTTCGCTCAACGCAGGCAGCCTGTTGCTGGGCAGCAGCGCCTCGCTGGGCAGCGGCACGTTGAGCGTCAACGGCGCGGGCACGCTGGATGGGGCCACGGCGCTCAACCTGGGCAACAACGTGGCGCTTGGCGCCGGCGCGTCGCTGACGCTGCTGGGCTCGCAGGCCATGACACTGGGCGGTGTGGTGTCGGGTGCGGGAAGCCTGATCAAGAACGGTGCCAGCACACTCACGCTCAACGGTGCCAATACCTTTGGCGGCGGCCTGGCACTGAACGGCGGTGGCCTGCTGCTGGGCCACACTGACGCGCTCGGCACGGGTGCGTTGAATGTCAGCGGCAACGCCACCGTCGACAGCAGCGTTGCGCTCACCCTGGGCAATGCCGTGAACCTGGCAGGTGGCTCGGTACTGGACCTGCTGGGCAGTCAGGACGTGACGCTGGGTGGAGTCATCGCCGGCACCGGCGAGCTGGTCAAGAACGGGGCTTCGACGCTGACCTTGAATGGTCCCAATACGTTCTCCGGTGGCGTGGGCCTTAATGCCGGCGTGCTGCGGCTTGGCAATGCGGGTGCACTGGGCACGGGTGCACTGGATGTGGGAGGCAACGCTTCGCTGGATACCACGGCCGCATTGACCCTGGGCAACACCGTCGGCCTGGCAGCGGGTGCCAACCTGACGCTGCTCGGCAGCAATGACCTGACGCTGACTGCGCCGGTGTTCGGCGCGGGAGGTCTGATCAAGGACGGCGCGGCACGCCTGACCCTGAGCGGCGCCAACACCTATGCCGGTGGCACCACCATCAACAACGGCACGTTGGCATTGGGGGCCGGTGGCAGCCTGGCGGCGGCTGGCAGCGTCACCCTTGGCAACGCTGGAGCGGGCTTCGATATTTCTGCCGCCGGTGCAAACCAGACCATCGGCACATTGAGCGGCGTGGCCGGTACCACGCTGGCGCTGGGTGCCAACTCGCTGACCTTCGGTAGCAACGCTGCTGCCGTGTTCGATGGTGAAATCAGCGGCACCGGTGGACTGGTGAAGACCGGCACCGGTATCCAGACGCTGTCTGGCGCCAATGCGTTCAGCGGCGGGCTGGAACTCAACGGCGGTGGCCTGCTGTTGGGCAATGCCGGTGCGCTGGGCACAGGGGCACTGGGAGTTGGCGGTGCGGTCAGTATCGACAGTACGCTGGCGTTGAACCTGGCCAACGCGGTGAACTTCGGCGCCGGCACGCAGCTGACTCTGGGCGGCGGCAGTGACCTCACCCTGGGCGGCGTGCTTAGCGGCAATGGCAGCCTGATCAAGAACGGTGCAGGCCTGCTGACGCTCAACAACACCAATACCTTCGGTGGTGGCTTGACCTTGAACGGCGGTGGCCTGGTGGTCGGCGCGAACGGCGCACTCGGTTCCGGCACGCTGGCGGTGAATGCCAGCACCACCCTGGATGCGGGCGCTGCGGTGACGCTGGGCAACGCCGTGAACCTGGGATCGGGCGTGGCACTGACCCTGCCGGGCAGCAACGCGCTGACCCTGGGCGGCATCGTGGCCGGCAATGGCAGCCTGATCAAGAATGGTGCCACCACGCTGACGCTGTCCGGTGCCAATACCTACTCCGGCGGTACCACCATCAACGCCGGTACGCTGGCGCTGGGCATGGGCGGCAGTCTTGCCGCAGCGGGTGATATCACGCTGGGCGCAGGTGCTGGCTTCGATATCTCCGGTGCCGGCAGCAGCCAGACCATCGGCGCGCTCAACGGTGCGGGCGGAAGCACGCTGACACTGGGCGGCAATTCGTTGACCTTCGGCACGACCGGCAATGCCGCGTTCGACGGCGTGATCAGTGGCGGTGGCGGTCTGATCAAGGTGGGCGCGGGCGTACAGACGTTGTCCGGCGCCAACACCTTTAGCGGCGGCGTGACACTCAACGCAGGCGGGCTGGTCCTGGGCAATGACGCGGCGCTGGGCAGCGGCGCATTGACCGTTGGTGGTGCCGCCACGCTGGATACCACCGGCCTGGCAGCGCTGACCAACAACATCGCGCTCAACGCCGGGCTGACCGTGCTCGGGACCAATGCACTGACGCTCAACGGCGTCCTGTCCGGGGCCGGCAGCCTGACCAAGAATGGCAGCGCGACGCTGACCTTGAATGGCATCAACACCTACACCGGTGGCACCAACATCAACGCCGGCACGCTGGCGCTGGGGGCCGGTGCCAGCCTGGCGGCGAGCGGTACCGTGAACCTCGCCACCGGCGCCACGCTGGATCTGTCTGCCGGCAGTGGCACGCAGCAGTTCGGCACGCTGGTCGGCAACGGTACGGTGAACCTCGGTGCCAACTCGATCGAGGTCGGTGGCGCCACCAATGGCACCTTCAGCGGCTCGATCGCAGGCACGGGTGGCCTGACCAAGGTCGGTGCCGGTATCGAGACGCTGACCGGTGCCAATACCTACACCGGCGGGACCTTCATCAATGCCGGCACGCTGGCGATTGGTCCGGGCGGCAGCCTGGCCGCCAGCGGCGCTGTGACGCTGAGCGCTGCAGGCACCGGCTTCGATATCTCCACCGCAGGGGCCAGCCAGACCATCGGGTCGTTGAATGGCGTGGCGGGCTCGACGGTGAGCCTGGGGGCACAGACGCTGACACTCGGTGGTGTTGGCAACAGCCTCTTCGATGGCGCGATTTCCGGCACCGGTGGCCTGGTCAAGAATGGCGCCGGCATCCTCACGCTGGGCGGCGCCAATCTGTTCAGTGGTGGCGTTGCACTCAACGGCGGTGGACTGGTGGTCGGCAACAACGCTGCGCTCGGCAGCGGTGCGTTGACGGTCGGAAGCAACGCGACACTGGATGCATCGACCGGCGTCAACCTGGCCAACAACATCAACCTCGCTTCGGGTGCCAATCTCGACCTGCTCGGCAGCCAGGCGCTGACACTGGGCGGTGTGATTTCCGGCACGGGCGGGCTGATCAAGGACGGTGCGGCCACCGTAACCCTGAGCGGTGCCAACACCTACACCGGGGGTACCACCATCAACAGTGGCACGCTGGCGATCGGTGCCGGTGGCAGCCTCGCCGCAACCGGCGCGGTGAACCTGGCCGGCACCGGCACGCTCGACATCTCGGCGGGCAACCAGGCCATCGGTTCGCTGGCCGGCGTGGCCGGCAGCACGGTGGCACTGGGCGGCAGCACGCTGACCCTGGGTGGTACCGTGGACAGCACCTTCAACGGTGCGATCAGCGGCAATGGCGGCCTGATCAAGAACGGCGCAGGCGTGCAGACGCTCAATGGCGCCAGCACCTTCAGCGGTGGCGTGGCGCTCAACGCAGGTGGCCTGGTGGTCGGCAACAACGCTGCGCTGGGCACCGGTGCGGTGACGGTTGGAGGCGCGGCTACGCTCGATTCGAACTCCGCGGTGACGCTGGCCAACAACTTCATCCTCAACAACGGATTGACCGTACTCGGCAGCAACAACCTCACCCTCAACGGCAACCTGAGTGGTACCGGCAGCCTGACCAAGGAGGGAGCAGCGACGCTGACCTTGAACGGCACCAATACCTATACCGGTGGCACCAACATCAACGCCGGTACGTTGGCACTGGGCGCCGGCGCGAGCCTGCACGCCAGTGGCATCGTCAACCTGGCCTCGGGTGCGACCTTCGATCTGTCGGCGGGTAGCGGTACGCAGCAGTTCGGTACCCTGATCGGCAGCGGTACGGTGAATCTGGGCGCGAACAAGCTTACGATCGGAGGCGCTACCAATGGCACCTTCAGTGGTTCGGTGGCGGGCACCGGCGGCCTGGTCAAGGAAGGTTCGGGCACCCAGACGTTGACCGGCACCAATACCTTCACCGGTGGCACCACCATCAACGCTGGTACGCTGGCGATCGGCGCCGGTGGCAGCCTGGCTGCCACGGGTGCGGTGAATCTGGCCAACGCCGGTACCGCCTTTGACATCAGCGCGGGTGGCCCGCAGGCCATCGGCTCGCTGGCAGGCGTGGCCGGCAGCACCGTGGCGCTGGGTGGCAGCACGCTGACACTCAATGGCGTGGGCAACACTACGTTCGCTGGTGACATCACCGGCACCGGCGGCCTGGTGAAGAACGGCGCTGGGATCCAGGGCCTGACCGGCAGCAATACCTTCAGTGGCGGCGTGGCACTCAACGCCGGTGGCCTTGCCTTGGGCAACAACGGTGCACTGGGAACCGGCACGCTGACCGTGGGCGGCAATGCCAGCCTGGACGGCACCACCGCGCTGACCCTGGCCAACACCGTGCAGCTGGCCAGCGGCACGCTGACCCTGGCCGGCAGCAACGCGCTGACCTTGAACGGCCCGATCAGCGGTGCTGGCGGCCTGCTGAAGGATGGCGCAGCAACGGTCACCCTGGGCGGTGCCAGCACATATACCGGCACCACCACCATCAACAGCGGCACGCTGGCGGTGGGCGCGGGCGGCACCCTGTCTGGCGCCAGCACGGTGAACCTGGCCGGTACCAGCACGCTGGACATCAGTGCCGGTGGCAGTCAGAGCATCGGAGGCCTGGCCGGCGTAGCCGGATCCGGCGTGGTGCTGGGCGGTGCGACCCTGACCACCGGCGGTAACAACGGCAGCACCACCTTCGGCGGTGTGCTCAGTGGCACCGGCGGTCTGGTGCAGAGCGGTACCGGCACGCTGACCCTGAGCGGCGACAACGTCTATACCGGTGGCACCACCATCAACGGTGGTAGCACGCTGCAGATCGGCAACGGTGGCAGCACCGGTTCGGTGCTGGGCGACATCACCAACAATGGCAGCCTGGTCTACAACCTCGGTACCACGGCAACCGTGGGCGGCGTGGTCAGCGGCAGCGGCGGCCTCACCCAGGCTGGCAGCGGCACACTGGTGTTGACCGGCAACAACACCTACACCGGCGGTACCACCATCAATGCCGGTGGCACGCTGCAGGTCGGCAATGGCGGTGCGGCCGGTGCGATCGTCGGTGACATCACCAACAACGGTGTGCTGGTGTCCAACGTGGCCGGCAACACCACGCTGGGCGGCACCATCAGCGGCGCCGGTGGCCTGACCCAGGCCGGTGCCGGCACGCTGACCCTGACCGGCAACAACACCTATACCGGCGGCACCACCATCAATACCGGTGGCACGCTGCAGGTCGGCAATGGCGGTGCGACCGGCGCGATCACCGGCAACGTCGCCAACAACGGCAGCCTGGTGTTCAATGTCGGTGGCAACACCACGGTCGGCGGTGCGATCAGTGGCACTGGCGCGCTGACCCAGGCCGGTGCTGGCGTGCTGACCCTGGTCGGCAACAACAGCTACACCGGCGGCACCACCATCAATGCGGGTGGCACGCTGCAGGTCGGCAACGGCGGCGCCACAGGTTCGATTGCCGGTGACATCACCAACAATGGTGCGTTGATTTCCAACGTGGCCGGCAATACCGCGCTGGGCGGCACCATCAGCGGTACGGGTGGCCTGACCCAAGCGGGCAGTGGGTCGCTGGTGCTGACCGGCACCAACACCTACACCGGCGGTACCACCATCAATGCCGGTGGCACGCTGCAGCTTGGCAACGGCGGTGCGACCGGCTCGATCGTGGGCGACGTCACCAACAACGGCACGCTGGTGTCCAACGTGGCGGGCAACACCACGCTGGGCGGCACCATCAGCGGCAGCGGCGGCCTGACCCAGGCCGGCAGCGGCACGCTGACCGTGACCGGCAACAACACCTATACCGGCCCGACCACCATCACTGCCGGTGGCACCCTGCAGGTGGGCAATGGCGGCGCGACCGGTGCGATTGGCGGCAGCGTCACCAACAACGGCAGCCTGGTGTTCAACGTGGGTGGCAACACCACCGTCGGCGGTGCCATCAGCGGCAGCGGTGGCCTGACCCAGGCCGGCACCGGCACGCTGATCCTGGGCGGCAACAACACCTATACCGGCGGCACCACCATCAACACCGGCGGCACGCTGCAGGTTGGCAACGGCGGCGCGAGCGGATCGATTGCCGGCAACGTCAGCAACAACGGCAGCCTGGTGTTCAACGTAGGTGGCAACACCACCGTTGGCGGCACCATCAGTGGCAGCGGTGGCCTGACCCAGGCCGGCAACGGCACCATCACGCTGACCGGCAACAACACGTACACCGGCGGCACCACCATCAATGCGGGTGGCACGGTGCAGGTCGGCAACGGCGAGGCCAGCGGTTCCATCACCGGCAACATCACCAACAACGGTGGCCTGGTGATCAACACCGGTGGCACCACCACGCTGGGCGGCACCATCAGCGGTGGTGGCAGCATCGTGCAGGCCGGCCCGGGGGGCCTGAACCTGGGTGGCAACAGCGGTGGCTTCAGCGGTACCGGCCAGGTCACCGGCGGTGGCCTGAATGTCACCGGCAACATCGGCGGCCAGTGGACCATCGGCAGCGGCACCACGCTGTCCGGCACCGGCACTATCGGTGGCGCCGGCGGTGGTGTGACGGTGTCCAGCGGCGGCGTGCTGTCGCCGGGCAATGGTCCGGGCAACGGCAGCGGTGCGGGCAATGGCACCGGCACGATCACGGTGGGGGGCAACCTGACTCTGTCGCCGGGCAGCACGCTGGGCATCGATCTGGGTGCCACCGGCAGCGACACGGTGCAGGTGGGCGGCAGTGCCAACGTGGCTGGGAGCACCGTGCAGGTGAACACCATCTCGCCGAGCACCAGCTACCAGCAGGGCCAGCAGTACACCGTGGTCAACGCGGGCGGTGGGGTGAGCGGGCAGTTCGCCTCGGCCACCACGCCGTCGGCCTTCCTGACCATCACCCCGGTCTACACCGCGAACACGGCCAACCTGCAGATCGACGTGGCGCAGACCGCGGCATTCACCACGGCGGCGAAGACGCGCAACCAGTACAACACCGCCGCAGCGCTGGACAGCCTGCCGCAGAGTGGTTCGGCACTGGGCCTGTACAACACGCTGCTGATGTATGACGCGGGTACCGCGCGCGCTGCCTTCGATCAGCTGTCCGGTGAAGTGCATGCGGCCAGCCGCGCGGTGCTGCTGTACGACAATTACCTGGAAGAGGGTATCCGCCAGCGCCTGGGCAGTGAGCTGCCGACCGTGCGTGGTGAGCGTGCTTCGGCGTGGCTGGCCGGCAGTGGCAAGGTGTTCCGCCAGGACGGTGACGGCAACGGCGATGACATCCGCTCCAACCGCAATGCGCTGATGGCGGGCGTGGACTGGCAGCTGGGCGAGCACGTGGTGCTGGGTGCGGCCGCAGGCAACGAGCGGCTGGATACGCGCCTGTACGATCGCAGTTCGCGGGCCCGCCTGCGTGGCAACACGTTCGGCCTGTATGCACAGGGCCAGTGGAACAACGGCTTCGCGGTGGGGGGCAGCGTATCGCGCGGCGACTACCGTACGCGCACCACACGTGAGGTGCCGCTGCTGGGCCAGACCTTGTACAGCCGCCAGGACTCGGACGTGACCATCGCGCAGGTGGAGGGCAGCTGGACCTGGACACATGGCAGGACCCAGCTGCAGCCGTACGTGCAGTTCACCAAGCACTGGGTCGACAGCGATCGCGCAGTAGAGCAGGGTGGCACTGCTGCACTGGAGCTGGAAGGCGGCAAGGACACGCTCAATGTCAGCACCGTGGGCGTGCGTGGACGTTGGGATGTGGGCAGCGGCGAGCGCTTCCCGGCACAGCTGACGGTCGGCCTCGGCTGGCAGCACGCCTCGGGTGACACCGATGTGGCCAGCCGCAACCGCTTCGCCGTCGGTGGCAACGCGTTCGACGTCTACAGCGCGGTGATGGCACGCAATGCGCTGGTCAGTCAGGTCGGCGTGGCGGTTGGGCTCGGCCGCAACAGCCAGCTGTCGATGTTCGTGCAGGGCCAGCACGGCGATGGCCGCCGTGATGTTGGCGGGCAGATCAACCTGCGCGTAGGCTTCTGAGGGGAGCGGGCCAGCGGTAGATCCACGCACTGCGCGGATGGGGCCGGGGCGGGAGCGCTAGAGCTCCCGCTCCATTTCCACGGCGTCGATCCCGGCGCCGTGGCCATCGGGCACGATCCGCGTCACCTGGAAGCCCAGCCCGGCATAGAAGCCCTGGGTGTGCTGGCTGGTACTGAGCGCGATGCGCTTGATCGAGGGATCCGCTTCAGCCTGGCGCAGGCGTGCCAGTGCCAGTTCGCGGCCCAGCCCCTGCCGGTGCAGCGCGCGCTGGACCATCCCCCAGCAGAAACCGGCACTGCCGTCGCCGCGTCGCGACAGGCCGCCACAGGCCACGATGCTGCCATCGCGCTCGATGACCTGGAATGCACAGTCCGTGGCCTGTTCGCGCAGGAAGCGTTCAAAGTCACTGCGCTCTTCGGGCGCGAAGTAGGTGGGTACGTTGCTGTCGAAAATCGACAGGCAGGCGCTGGCATCGGTGGGGCGGTAGAGCAACGGTCGCCATTACGAACCACCGATCACCCTCAGTGGCCTGTCGCGCACCACGCGCTCCAATCCGTTCCTGCACAGTGGCCTGATCTTCAAGCGCAACATGCTAGTGCGCACCTTCATGCCGCATCGCTTGCTGGACCGCACCGCGTTCTCGCAGCTGGCCTTGGATTACCTGGTGTTCGGCATGGCCTACCTGGGGCGGCAACTCTCGCACTCCGGGCGGCTGTTGCAGCTGCACCCGCTGATGGCGCAGTACATACGCCGTGGCGTGGATCCAAGTGTGTTCTTCCAGGTGCGAGCTGGGCGGGCCGAGCATGAACTTGCACCTGGCTCGGTGCACCAGCTGCGCGAGGCCGATACCGATCAGGAAATCTACGGGTTGCCGGAGTGGTTGGCAGTCGTGCAGTCGGCGCTGCTCAATGAATCGGCCACGTTGTTCCGCCGTAGGTACTACACCAACGGCTCGCACGCCGGGTTCATCCTCTACATGACCGACCCGCAGCCGGAGGGCATGGATGTGGACGCCCTGCGGCAGGCGCTGCGAGACTCGCGTGGGCCGGGCAATTTCCGCAACTTGTTCGTGCATTCGCCCAACGGCAAGAAGGACGGGTTGCAGCTGATCCCGATCAGCGAAGTGGCGGCCAAGGATGAGTTCACCGGCATCAAGCGTGTGACCCGTGATGACATCCTGGCCGCGCTGCGCATCCCACCGCAGCTGCTGGGTATCGTCCCGCAGAATGCGGGCGGATTCGGCTCGATTCGGGATGCGGCCACCGTGTGGGCGTCGATGGAACTGGCTCCCCTGCAATCGCGCATGGCCATGGTCAACGAATGGATCGGTGAGGAGGTCATCACTTTTGCCCCCTTCGAAATAGAACGTTCAACGAACTAAATGCCTACCCCTGCAGGGGCGAGGTCAAGCTACTGCTTCATTCGAAACAGGGGCGACAGGGAGAAGGTCAATACCTGTCGCCCTTGGGGGGTGATCCCAGTGCGAGTAGCGGCGGCTGCATCGAACTTAGTTCCAGATCACGATAGTTCCATCTGGACTATTCAACTGCATCGCCTCTGGGCCAGAGTAGCCATCTTCACTTAAGTCGACTGTGAGTGTGACCCCTCTAGAAAACTGCGCAACCATTGTCTCGTGATCGAACCGGCAATCCTCCAGCACCAAGCTCAGCGTTGAGCGCGGAGGATTCTCCGCAATGCCATCGCTAAGGAGGCTGAAAGAGTTGTAGATATGCAGCTCCCAGCCATCGTGCGTACCTATCGTGGCCATGCCATCTTCAATCCCCAGTGTCACATTTTTTCCGATCAATGGCCGGAGAGCTTCCGCCTGGTGCTCGATCATGTTCAGGCCTATCTGACTGGGAAGTGAGACTTCGAATTAGGTAGCGTTTTCCCGGAGAGCGGATCTACGCCTTGCTTTCCAGCATTCTCGTACTTGATATAGCCAGCTGGATATCCAGGACTGTTTCCCCTGGGAGGGGTTGGGTCCATCATCCGCATGGTGGCGACTTGCCCATTACTGCCTCCGGCACCCCCAGTAAATGCGACACCGGTCTGTTTTCCTGCGGGGTTGATGACCGGAGTTGGTCCGCTCGCCCCTGTGGGTACCGGAAATGCTGTTCCGTTCGACGAGACGACATAGCTCGGGCCAGAAGGTGTCGCCGGGGCAGCGGCAGGAGTTGGCGCAGTGGGCGCTGCAGGTGCTGGTGCTGGCAGGGCCAGTGGTTGCGCCGAATTAATGGAGCCAGACATTGCCGATGCAGCAGCAGGCCCAACAACTGGCGTCGCGCGCACAATCGCTGTTGTTACCGCAAGTGCTGCGGGGCCGAACGTATCATATGCAGAGGGTGAGCTCGCTACCGAGTCGGCATGTCTCTCCGCCGCCCGTTCCTGGCGGCCATCAGGATCGACGAATCTGTAGGGATTGCCCGCAGCGTATCGATAGCGGTTGAAGGCGGAGCCCGGTTTGTCGTTTGGTGAGACGGGATCTACAGAGAGAAAGAGCCCTAGTTGGGGATCGTAGTAGCGCTGCTGCATGTAGCTCAGCCCCGTGGCAGCATCGCTCACGTGCCCCGTGTAGCCAGGCCCATCCGTAACCGGTCCGTCCACGACACCCCCGTAGGGCTCATAGTCGTACCGTTTGATCACGTTGCCGCTTTCATCGGTTTCGGCAACGACCGAGCCAAGGGCGTCGGTGTGGATGTAAGTGACCGTCTGAGCAGTTGCGATTAGCGGCAGTGCCAAGCCAACCAACATCAGCCAGCAGAGCCAGGCGCCGACGACGCTCAGCTTGCCGAAATACGTTCTCATGCCCTTTCGGCGGGCCGACGCGCGGCACGCAATTCTCTCAAGCCATTCCATCCTTCCAATCCCTGAAAGAGCCTTCCAGCAAGGCATTGCCTTCATATCACAGTCCCCGTCGGCGTGACGACCGAAGTCGGCGCCAGGGGCGGGCGGGCAAGTCTTCGAGCTGGCGTCGCGGTGGGTAGGCTGTAACACCGGTAACACCTGTGTTACACCGTGGCCGCGTTCGGTGCGAATAGCGTAACCATTTGATTATAGTTGCATATTTGACTGCCGTAACACCTGCCACACTTGTAACACCGAAAAACATCAATGTTGGAAACTGTTGCTGGATTGGGGGTGTCAATCAGAAGGCAGAGGTGGCTGGAAAGCGCTGTGCCACAAGGAACTCCAAGGAACCTGTTGGCAAAACTGGCAGTGCGATGCTCGCCACACGTTTTCTGTTTCAGACCCTCAATTCATAGCCTTCCTGAAACACTGTCAGTAGTGGGAGTTTTCTTCTTGGACACTGTTGGACGCCTTGTTTTCGCTTCTTCCTGGTGTCTGCGAATTTGGCTCCCACTTGGTGGCTGATGCCCCTGCCAGATACCCCCTTTAGTGCAGGGTTTCGCAGGTAGTTGGATGCCCCTCAACGTCATCCATAGCCTTGCTGGGCCTGCTCCTGGCCTTTGTGCAGGTGGTGCAGAAAAAGCACCCTATGAAGTGCGCAGGCGTGGCGGGGAGACGAGTGCGCACGCCGGGGTACGCACGGCGCTGGACCGCCTGCGCCCTCCCATCCGCTCAACTGCCTCTCAACCGCTTCTACGGGCCGCTGACGCGCAGCGCGCAGCAGCTCTTGGTGTTGGTCGCTTGCCTGGGCGCTCATGCTGCTACGCGCGCTCAGGACCTTGCGCATGCGGCACCTCATTTCGTTACGGCTGTCAGAGGCGGTGGCGAGGGAGCGGCGTGCTTCGCGATGCACGCAGGTCGGTCATCTGAAACTGCTTGCGTGCACTCTCGCTTCTCCAAGTGCAGCGCTCTTGCTGACTATCTGGATTGCCGTCCCAACGCGCAGGGCGCGCTGCTGATAGGCCAGGAATCAACGGATTGACGAAGTATGGGTCGGGGTATGGGGCCACATACGAACCCAAGAAAAAAGCCCCTGAAATCAGGGGCTTAGTTCGTAACTTGGCGGAGAGAGGGGGATTCGAACCCCCGAAGCGCGGTTTAGACGCTTACACACTTTCCAGGCGTGCTCCTTCAACCACTCGGACACCTCTCCGGATCCCTGCCATCGGCAAACGCCTCAGCAGGGGCGCAGATTCTAGCGGGCTGCGCGGCACTTCACAAGCACCCCAGCCAGGAACCTGCGAAGGACGTGCCGGAGGCGAGGGGGCTGGACAGGCATGGCACAATGGAACATCCGATGGAAAACGGTGGCCTGATGTCCTACCTCGTCCTTGCCCGCAAGTGGCGTCCGAAGCGTTTTGCCGAGCTGGTGGGCCAGGAACACGTGGTCCGTGCGCTCAGCAACGCGCTGGACAGCGGCCGGGTCCACCACGCGTTCCTGTTCACCGGTACCCGCGGCGTGGGCAAGACCACCATCGCGCGCATCTTCGCCAAGTCGCTGAACTGCGAGCAGGGCACCAGCGCCGACCCGTGCGGCCAGTGCGCGGCCTGCCTGGACATCGACGCCGGCCGCTACATCGACCTGCTGGAAATCGATGCCGCGTCCAACACCGGTGTGGATGACGTGCGTGAGGTGATCGAGAACGCGCAGTACATGCCCTCGCGTGGCAAGTACAAGGTCTACCTGATCGACGAAGTGCACATGCTGTCCAAGGCGGCGTTCAACGCGCTGCTGAAGACGCTGGAAGAACCGCCGGAGCACGTGAAGTTCCTGCTGGCCACCACCGACCCGCAGAAGCTGCCGGTCACCGTGCTGAGCCGCTGCCTGCAATTCAACCTCAAGCGCCTGGACGAGGATCAGATCCAGGGCCAGATGACGCGCATCCTGGCGGCAGAAGAGATCGAGGCCGACGGCAGTGCCATCGTACAGCTGGCCAAGGCCGCTGACGGTAGCCTGCGCGACGGCCTGTCGCTGCTTGATCAGGCGATCGCCTATGCCGGCGGCGCGCTGCGCGAGGACGTGGTGCGCACCATGCTGGGCACGGTCGACCGCACCCAGGTGGCGGCGATGCTCGATGCGCTGGCCGAGGGCGATGGTCCGCGCCTGCTGCAGGTGGTGGCTGCGCTGGCCGAATTCTCGCCGGACTGGAGTGGCGTGCTGGAAGCATTGGCCGAAGGCCTGCATCGCATCCAGGTGCAGCAGCTGGTACCGGGTGCCGCAGCGGCCGCTGAAGGCCTGGACGCGACGGTGTTCGCCGAACGCCTGCGCCCGGAAGTGGTGCAGCTCTGGTACCAGATGGCCTTGAACGGCCGTCGTGACCTGCCGCTGGCGCCGAGCCCGCGCGCGGGATTTGAAATGGCCGTGCTTCGCATGCTGGCGTTCCGACCGGCCGCAGCGGTACCGCCGGTGCCGAAGGCCGTCGACGGTGCGATGGGTGGCACGCCGGGCGGTAACGCTGCCGGTGGTGGCACCGGTGCCGGTAGCCACGAAGCGACGCCGGCCGCTGCCGCCGCTTCGGCCAGCCCGGCCGTGGTGGCGCAGGTGGCCGCTCCGGCGCAGGCCGCGCCGCGCGAACCTGAACCCGAACCGGAGCCGGTCCCGCAACCCGACCCTGAGCCGACGCCGGAGCCCGAGCCGGTTCCGGTGGAGGAGCCGGTGTCACCGCCGCCGGTGAAGGCCGAAGCCGTCGCGCCTCCGTCTGTTGAAACAGAAGCGGGCGACGACCTGCCGCCGTGGGCCACCGACGAAGCCGAGGCGCGTGACGAGGCGCTGGCGGCCGAGATGGCTGGGCCGGACGCCGCCATGGTGGCGCCCTGGCATGAACCGCCGGCTCCCGTCGCGGCTCCCGGCGAGCCTGCGCCGTCCGAGCGCCCGTTCCGCACTGAAGGCATTGCCATCGCGCCAACAGAGTCGGCCCCGGCACGTGATGCCGTGCCGCAGGAAGGCGTCAGCGAGCTGGCCACGGCCGAGGACTGGCTCGACCTGGTGGCCAACAGTGGCCTGAGCGGCCCGTCGCGGCAGCTGGCGGCCAACGCTGCCTTCATCAGTTGCCAGCACGGGACCTTGAAACTGGGCCTTTCGCCCGGATTTGAGTACCTGCGCTCGGAGCGTGCGCTGGCGGCCCTGGGCGAGATGCTGGAGAAAGCCCTTGGCCAGGCCCCGAAGATCGTGGTCGAGACCGTGGAAATCGAGCACGTTCCGGCCGAGACCCTGCATCAGCGTGCCGACCGCCAGCGTAGTGAGCGGCAGCAGGTGGCAGAGGCTGTTTTCATGGACGATCCGGAAGTGCAGGTGCTGATCCAACAGCACGGCGCCCGGGTTGTTTCCGATTCCATCCGTTCTTTTGACGAGTAAGAGACTATGCGCGGCAACATCGCCCAACTGATGCAGCAGGCCCAGAAGATGCAGGAAAACCTGCAGAAGGCCCAGGAAGAAATCGCCAGGATCGAAGTGACCGGCAGCGCCGGTGGCGGCATGGTCAGCGTGACCCTGACCGGTGCCAAGGAATGCCGCAAGGTGCGCATCGATCCGTCGCTGGCCAGCGACCCGGAGATGCTGGAAGACCTGATCGCCGCCGCCTTCAACGATGCCTCGAACAAGATCGATGCCGAGTCGAAGTCGAAGATGGGGTCGGCCACCGCTGGCATGCAGCTGCCGCCGGGCATGAAGCTGCCGTTCTGATTTTCAGCGTGGCACCCGTGTAACCGGGTGCCACGGACCCTGTAGCCGTCGAGCCTGCTCGACGCAATGAAAGCCTGTCGCCGTGTCCGCACCCCTGCTTGAACAATTGATCGACGCGTTGCGGGTGCTGCCGGGCGTCGGCCAGAAGACTGCGCAGCGCATGGCCTACCACCTGCTCGAGCGTGAGCGCGAAGGTGGCCAGCGCTTGGCCGAAACCCTGGCGCTGGCGGTGGAACGCATCGGTCACTGCGTGCAGTGCCGCGATTTCAGCGAAACCGAGCTGTGCCCGACCTGTGCCAACAGCAGCCGCGAGCGCAGCCAGCTGTGTGTGGTCGAATCGCCGGCCGACCGCCTGGCCATCGAAAACGCCACCGGCTTCCGCGGTGTCTACTTCGTGCTGCAGGGCCGCCTATCGCCGCTTGATGGCATCGGCCCGCGCGAGCTGGGCCTGGAGCAGCTGGAGCGACGGCTGGCCGAAGGCGAGGTGCAGGAGCTGATCATCGCCACCAGCGCCACTGTCGAGGGCGAGGCCACCGCGCATTACCTAGCGCAGCTGGCGCGTGCACGCAAGGTGCAGCCCAGCCGCCTGGCGCAGGGCCTGCCGCTGGGCGGCGAACTGGAATACGTCGATCGTGGCACGCTGTCGCACGCGTTCGGGACGCGCAGCGAATTCCGCGATTGAGCAACGGCCGGCATGGCCGGGCGTGAGCGGCCTACAATGCGGGAGACATCCCCGCCGAGGCCGACCATGAGCAACGAAACCCTCTTCAGCAAGATCATCCGTCGCGAGATCCCGGCCACCATCGTCTACGAGGATGACGAGGTGCTGGGCTTCAAGGACATCGCACCGCAGGCGCCGGTGCACGTGCTGTTCATTCCGAAGAACGAGATCATTCCGACCCTGGATGACCTGCAGCCGTCGCAGGCGCACCTGATCGGGAAGCTGGCGCTGGCTGCCGCCGAGTACGCGCGCCGCGAAGGCTTCGCACAGGACGGCTACCGCATCGTGATGAACTGCCGCGAGGATGCCGGCCAGACCGTGTTCCATATCCACATGCATCTGCTGGCCGGTGCGCCGCTGGGGCACTTCGGTACCCCGGGACGTTGAGCGCCCGGTATCCACGCCATGCGTGGATGAAAAAGGCCGCCCGAGGGCGGCCTTTTCCGTCATGCGTGTGTGGTGACGATCACCACCAGCCCCAGCGACCATAGCCGCCCCAGTACGGGCCATACGGGCCCGGGCCCCACGGGCCATAGGGGTAGGGCACCACATCGACCTGGCGCTGTTCCGGCCACAGGTAGATCACATCGGCCGACAGCTTCGGCAGGCGGTAGTCGTACTCGCCGATGCGGGTGTTCTGGTAGCCGTCGATCTTGCCGATGAAGGTCACGTCACGACCGGCTTCGAACACCGCCGGGTCGTAGAAGCCGGCACGGCAGGCAATGAAGCGGCCGTCGCTGGCGTCGGACGAGGTGGTGTTCGGGCGGCCACTGCCATTGAGCGGGCGCGAGATGATCTGGAAGCAGGTCTCGCCCTGGCCGGGCTTGGTTTCGATGATGCGGCCGCCCCAACGGACCGGCGTGCCGACCTGCTGGGTAGCGACCGAGTCGCGAGGGGAGACCAGGCTGAACTGTCCCTGCAGCGGCTTGGGGGCCGTGGCGCAGGCCGACAGGGCCAGCGTGGCCACAGCGGTGAGAAGGAACTTGGTGTTCATGGGGAGGCTCCGGAAGTCGGGCGATGCCTGCGCAGGTCCCGCAATAATGAAGCGAGGTTGGTGCAAGTTCCAGCGTAGCGCGCGTCGGCGAAACGCTGGCTGAGTGCGAGCAGGGCCGGGTCGGGGCGCTGCCGGTGTACCCGCTGTGCCCAGTCCTGTGCGGTTTCGTGCGGTTCACGGGCCAGGCCGAGGCGGGCGTAGCGCCGTCCGAGCCGGTGCCAGGCGCGCAGCAGCGGCTCGCGTTCGCGCTCGCCACGGGCCAGCAGCCAGGCCATCCACGCCAGCGCCAGCAGTGCGGCTACCACGAAGCCAGCGACCAGCTGCCCGGGGCCCAGATCGTCCAGCCCGAACGGCTTGAGCAGCTGCTGCTGGCGGCGCGCGTCGAAGGACAGCACCAGATCGTTCCAACCGCGGCGCAGCCAGTCGCCCATCTGGCCCAGCTGCAGCCAACGCTGCTGCAGTGGTGTGTCCGTGCCGGCCTGCAGGCGGTCATCCAGGGTGTCCAGGATGCGTTCCGGTGCCACGGCTGCGGTCGGGTCAACCCTGACCCAGCCGCGCTGCGGCAGCCATACCTCGGCCCAGGCGTGGGCATCCATCCGCCGCACTACCCAGTAGTCGCCGATGCGGTTGCGGGTGCCACCAGCGAAACCGGTCACCACCCGCGCCGGGACGCCGGCGTTGCGCATCAGCACCACGAAGGCCGAGCTGAAGTGTTCACAGAAGCCGGCCTTGTAGCCGAACAGGAACTCGTCGATCGGGTCGCGCCCTGCCGCAGGGGTATCCAGCGTGTACGAGAAATCGGTGGTGATCCACTGCAGCGCGCGGCGCACGATGGCCTCGTCGTCGCTGCCAGCGTCCTGCCGCCATTGCTGCGCCAGCGTGGCGGTGCGCGGGTTGAAGCCGGCCGGCAGCTGCAACGTCGCACGGCGCAGATAGGGCGACAGCGTGCTGTCGAAGCGAAGTGGCGGGGCCGAATGCAACCGCCAGCGGCTGAGCGAGGCCAGCGGGCGTTCGCTGCTCAGGCTCATGTCCGCATCCAGCATGCTGCCCGCAGGTGCGCGGCTGGGCAGGTCCAGCGCCACCAGCTGGCGGCGGTCGGTGGGCTCGTAATCGATCTGGTAGTCCCAGCCCTGTGTACCCGCTGCAACCACTGCAGCAGGTCGCCGCGCGCTGGCACGGTCGCGTGTCCAGCGCCGTCCATCGAAGGCGGTCAGTACAGGGCCGCGCCAGTAGCGCTGCGCCGGCTCGGGCGGAGCGCCGAAGAACTGCACGCGCAGCGCCGGGGTGTCGTCGGCCATCAGGTCCAGCCACTGGCCGGGTTCCATGCTGTCGGACAGCCCCGGTGTACCCACGGCGCGTTCGGGAATACCCCACAGTGGCGTGGCCAGTCGGGGGAAGAGCCAGAAGCAGGCCAGTGCCAGCGGCAGGCCGATCGCCAGCAGGCGGCCGACACCACGCAGCTGTCCACGCAGTGGCTGGCGGCCAGCATGGCCTTCATCCTGCGCCAGGCGTTGCAGTGCGATCAGTGCGCTGGCCCCGGCCAGCGTGGCCAGCGCTGTTGTCAGCGGCCCCTGGTCGAGCAGGAATGCTGCAAAGGGCGAGAACAGCGCGAAGCCGAGCAGGCTGCGGGCATCACGCAGGCTGCGCAGCTCGCTGGACTTGATCGCCAGCATCGCGGCCAGCAGCGCGCAACCGGTATCGCGTCCTGGGCGCACCACGCCCATCTGCCAGACGATGGCGCCGAGCATGCCCAGCACCAGCAGCAGGCGTACCGGCATCGGCAACACTGTCCGCCACGACAGGGCGGCAGTGATGATCGCCGCCAGCGCGATCACGCCCGCCAGCAGTGGTGGCAGCTGCAGCAGCAACGGCAACAGTGCCAGCGCCGCGCTGGCCAGGGTCCAGTTGCGGGCATTGCGGTCGAGCAGGGCCGGGGTCTCAGTCATGCGGCATCAGCGCCAGCGCGCGCAGGCACAGGTGATGATGGCTGGCGCCCTGGCCGGGCCCGAACGGTGGATGCGCAGGCAGCAGCAGGGTGTAGCGGCGGCCCTCGCGCTCGGCCACATCCACCCAGCGCGCCAATCGAGCGATGCGTGCTTCATGGCCCAGCGGCGCCAATGAGCGCCAGTCGAGGATCACTTCGATGCCGACCGGCTTTTCGTACTCGCGCACCAGCAGGCTGTCGCGGCGTGCCGAGTGCTTCCAGGAAATGCTGCGCGGCGCATCGCCCACCCGGTAGGGGCGCAGCTGATGCAGCTCCTCGCCGCTGGCATGGGCACGGGTATGCAGCGGATCGCTGCCGCTCTCCGGCAGTGCAGGCGCCACGGCCTCGGCCAGCGGGTAGACCAGCAGCGGCTGTTCCGGCCACACCCACGACCATGCCCGCACCAGGCCCAGCGGCTGGGTGGTGGACAGGCGGATACGCGGCAGTTCCAGCCAGCCACGGCGTTCGCTGGGAACGTCCAGTTCCACTTCGCCACGGCCGTGCGCAGGCAGCGAGGTCCAGGCGTTGCTGTCACCCAGCTGCAGATGAAGGCCGTGCCGCGCACGCGGATCGCGCAGTGAGAGGTCTACGCGCAGGCGCAACGGTTGCCCGGCCGGTACCGGCTCGGCCGAGATCGCATCGATCTGCACGCCGGACAACTGGAGATGCGCGGCAATGGCACTGGCGATGGCCGCTGCGGCAAGCAGCAGGGCCAGCAGCAGCGCCGGATTGTTGTTGTAGTTCAGCGCGCCCAGCAGCATGGCCACCAGCAGGGTGGCAACGAACAGGCCGAAGCGGGTGGGCAGCACATAGATGCGATGGCGGTCCAGCCGCTTCGGCAAGGCTTCGGGCCTGCGTGGCCGTGCCAGCAGCTGCATGCGTGCCCAGCGTGTGGCCACGCTCAATCCACCGCGACGGTCTGCAGGATCGCGCGCGCCAGTGCCGGTCCCGAACTGGATTCGGCTTCCGCCACCAGCCGGTGACCAGCCACTGCGACGAACAGCGTCTGCACGTCCTCGGGCACGACATGCCCGCGACCCAGCAGCAGGGCATGTGCCCTGGCCGCACGCAGCAATGCCAGGCCGGCGCGTGGTGACAGGCCGACGCGCACGCCGGCGTGCTGGCGGCTGCGGGTCAGCAGGGCCTGCAAATAGTCGATCAGCGCGTCGCTGGCATGCACCTGGTTCACCGCGTCGCGCAGCGCGCGCACCTGGGTGTCATCCAGTTTCGGTACGGCGCGCGCGATCAGGTCGCGGCGGTCGCTGCCACGCAGCAGTTCGCGTTCGGCCTGAGCACTGGGGTAGCCCATCGCCAGCCGCAGCAGGAAACGATCCAGCTGCGAATCCGGCAGCGGGAAGGTGCCGGACAGGTCCACCGGGTTCTGCGTGGCGATCACGAAGAACGGGTCGGGCAGCGGATGCGTCTGTCCGTCCAGGGTGACCTGTTGTTCGGCCATCGCTTCCAGCAACGCGCTCTGCGTGCGTGGTGGTGCACGGTTGATCTCGTCGGCCAGCAGTACGTGGGTGAACACCGGGCCTGGGTGGAACTGGAACTGGCGGCTGCCGGCTTCATACACCGACACGCCCAGCACATCGGCCGGCAACAGGTCGGAGGTGAACTGCACGCGCTGGAAGCTGAGGCCGAGGCTGCTGGCCAGCGCATGCGCCAGCGTGGTCTTGCCCAGGCCGGGCAGATCTTCGATCAGCAGGTGGCCGCCGGACAGCAATGCGACGAACGCCAGCCTGACTTCCGGCACCTTGCCCAGTACCAGTGCGTTCACCTGATCCTGTGCCTCCCGCAGGGCCTGACGCAATTGATCGGTTAGCATGCTGGGATTGGGGGACGAAGCTGGCATGATCGTCTCAGATCTGGAATCCACTCGATTATCCATAGAGCAATGCAGGGCGAACAGCGCGCACGGACGATATTTCTCTGGTTATGGACGCTGGTCACAGCGGCCAAGCTGATCGTTGCCGCGCGCCTGCCGCTGTTCGTCGACGAAGCGTTCTATTGGCAGGAAGGCCAGCATCTGGCCGCGGCCTATTCGGATCTGCCCGGGCTGACCGCCTGGCTGGCCCGCCTGGGCGTGGAGATCGGCGGGCATCACGTGCTCGCGCTGCGCCTGCCGTTCCTGGCCATCGGTGCGCTGCTGCCGCTGCTGGTGGTGCGCACGGCCACGCGCTGGTTCGGCAATGTGGCCGGTTGGCAGGCGGGCAGCCTCACGCTGTTGATGCCGTTGTCGGCGACGCTGGGCCTGCTGGCGGTACCGGACGTGCCGATGGCGTTGGCGGCAGTGATCTGCCTGCACGCCGGTGCGCGCCTGCTGCACAACGTGGATGCCTCCTCGGCGATGAAGCTGGCGCTGGGCCTGCTGATCGGTGCACTCAGCCACTACCGTTTCATCGGTGTCATCGGCGTTGGTTTCATCGCGTTGCTGGCATTGCCGCAGGGGCGGCGCATGCTGGCCGATCCGCGCGTGTGGGTGGCATTGGCGGTGGGCGTGCTGGCATGGCTGCCACTGCTGGCGTGGAATGCGGACAACCACGATGCCGGCCTGAAATTCCAGGTGATCGAGCGTCATCCCTGGGCGTTTGAATGGGGCGGGCTGTGGTTCCTGGTGATCCAGCCGATGCTGGTCACGCCGATCCTGTGCATGGCGATGTGGAAGGTGGCGCTGGCAGGAACCCGGAGCGGCGGCGGTGCGCGCGTGCAGTGGCGCTATTTCGGCCTGGTGGGCGGCGTATCCACGCTGGGCATTTTCGTGCTCGGCTTCTTCACTGACGTCGAGCGGATCAGCTTCCACTGGCCGCTGCCGGGCTACCTCGCATTGCTGGTGGCGGTGCCGGTGGTGCTCAACGGCTGGCCGCGCTGGCTGCGCCGCACCGGCTGGTGGCTGGCCGGCGCGGGCATGGTGCTGGCCTTCGGCTACTACCTGATGGCATCCACGCCGGCACTGCGCGAGCAGATGGCCGGCAGCAAGTACTATCCGCGCAATTTCGCCGGCTGGCAGCCACTGGCAGTTGCGGTCCATGAAGAGCTGCGGCAGATGCCGGAAGGAACGCGCGTGCTGGCCGGCAACTTCAAGGTTGGCGCCGAGCTGGGTTTCCAGCTGGGCAATGGCAACATCGAGGTACTGCCGCATCCGCTCAATGACAAGCATGGCCGCACCGCGCAGCTGGCGCAGTGGGGCCTGCTGCATGAGGGCGAGCGCACGGTGCCGATGCTGCTGGTGCTGTCACCCAGCGACCAGCGCTATCGCGAACTGCTGGAGCGCTATCACGCCATCTGCAATCAGGTGGGGCCGATGCCTGCGCCACGCGTGGTCAGCAGTGATCATGGTTTCCAGCGCTTCCTGCTGTTCCGGCTGCCGGTGCAGCGCGCAGAGGGGCCGTGCGTGACGCCGGCGATGGCGTGGCTGGATGCGCCGTCCAATGGCGAGAAGGTGTCCGGCACGCTCGCAATCAAGGGCTGGGCGTTCAAGGATGGTGTCGGCTTGGCGCGCGTCGAAGTGCTGGTCGATGGTCGCTCGATCGGTGACGCCCGCTATGGGCGTGTGTTCGACGTGCGCCACACCTGGCCGGACAGTACCGATCCGCAGCATCCGGCGGTGGGCTTCGACGCATCGTTGGATACCACCACGCTGGCTCCGGGCAAGCACTGGCTCGGGCTGCGCCTGCATGGCCGCGATGGCAGTGTGGAGGCGTGGCAGGAGCAGCCGTTCGAGGTTCGTTGAGGTCCTCTGGTCCTGTAGAGCCGAGCCGATGCTCGGCTGCTTCTGCTTCTGCTTCAGATGCAGGCAGCCTCGAAAAAAGCAACCGAGCATGGGCTCGGCTCTACAGTTCAGGGCACCGCGAAACCGGCCCTGCGCAGCAATCCGCATACCGCGATCAGCGGCAGGCCGACCAGCGCGGTCGGGTCGCGGTTGTCGATGGCGTCGAACAGGCTGATGCCCAGGCCCTCGCATTTGAAGCTGCCGGCGCAGTCCAGCGGTTGCTCGGTGGCCACGTAGCGGGCAATTTCGTCTGGTTCCAGTTCGCGGAAGCAGACTTCGGTCAGATCGACGGCCGTGAATGATTCTCCGTCACGGCTGAGACAGACGGCGGTGTGGAAGCGGACGGTCTGCCCCGACATCGCTGCCAGCTGCGCACAGGCGGCCTCGACCGTACCCGGTTTGCTCAGTGGCTGGCCGTTCAGGTCTGCGACCTGGTCCGAACCGATCACCCACGCGCCGGGGTGGCGGGACGCCACCTCGGCCGCTTTGGCGGCGGCCAGGCGGGTGGCCAGGGCCAGCGGAGCCTCCCCGTTCATGGGAGTCTCATCCACGTCCGGACGTGCGCAGTCGAAGGGCAGGCCCAGCCGTTCCAGCAGCTCGCGGCGGTAGCGGGAGGTGGAGGCCAGGACCAGTGACATGCGAGAATACCGGGGCAGGGCATGGCAGTCTGGCGTGTCCGCAGCGCCAGCAGCAAGTCCTGTATGGCGGGCATTTGACAGTCGCCGCCCGGATCCTTAGTATTCAGCGGCTTATGTCCGCGAACGTGCCCGAAACGCTGGATGCCTGGCGGATGGTTGTAGCGCGAAGGCGCTTCGACGGTCAGGTCTCCCTGGCTGAATTGACCCGCCTGCAGGGGTTGGTCGCAGATACCGACGGCGAGTGCGTCTACTCGCTTGAATTCGGTCGCGACGACGTCTTGCGGGTATCCTATGTGGAACTGACCATCGACACCGCGTTGCCGCTGACCTGTCAGCGCAGCATGCAGCGATTCCTGTTGCCGGTGAAGGTGACCCAGAGGCTTGGCCTGATCCGCGACGAGGACGAGGAATCGTCCCTGCCGGAGGAATACGAGGCGTTGCTGGTGCCGGAAGATGGCCAGCTGAAGCCGCTGGATCTGGTCGAGGACGAGCTGGTGCTGGCGGTGCCGGTGGTACCGCTGTCGCCCGACGGTGAAGCAGTCGACAAGGACTGGGCGCCGAGCGAAGAAGAAACAAAGAAGGCCAACCCGTTTGCGGCGTTGGCGGCATTGAAGAAACAATAGCAGCCGGTTGTCGTCGGCGGCTGCGGCGAAAGCGAAAAGTGTGCTGGGCGCTGGCGTCCTGTGCGACGAAACGACGAAGCAAAACGAACCGAGTTTGGAGCAATCCCATGGCTGTCCAGAAATCCCGTGTTACCCCGTCCCGCCGCGGCCAGCGCCGTTCGCATGACGCCCTGAGCGCCAAGCAGCTGTCGACCGACCCGACCACCGGCGAAGTGCATCTGCGTCACCACATCACTGCCGATGGTTTCTACCGCGGCAAGAAGGTCATCCAGACCAAGACCTCGGCCGTCGAAGAAGATTGATGTGCCGGGAAGGCCGCTGCCTCCGGGCAGCGGCCTTTGCCTTCTTTCCCGGGCGTGCCGGTGATCGGCGGCCCGCGCAACAGGAAACATGATGAGCAAGCGGATCTACTCGAGGATCGCGGGCACCGGCAGCTATTTGCCGGAAAAAGTCCTGACCAACGCCGACCTGGAAAAAATGGTCGAAACCTCGGACGAGTGGATCCAGTCGCGCACCGGCATTCGTGAACGGCACATCGCGGCCGAAGGCGAAACCACCAGCGACCTTGGCTACAACGCCGCCTTGCGCGCGCTGGAAGCCGCAGGCATCGACGCTTCGCAGCTCGACATGATCGTGGTCGGTACGACCACGCCTGACCTTATTTTCCCGTCCACCGCGTGCCTGATCCAGGCCAAGCTCGGTGTGGCCGGGTGCCCCGCCTTCGACGTCAACGCAGCCTGCTCGGGCTTCGTGTTCGCGCTGGGCGTGGCCGATAAATTCATCCGTTCCGGTGACTGCAAGCACGTGCTGGTGATCGGCACCGAAACGCTGACCCGCATGGTCGACTGGAACGATCGCACCACCTGCGTACTGTTCGGCGATGGCGCTGGCGCCGTCGTGCTCAAGGCCGACGAAGAGACCGGCATCCTCAGCACCCACCTGCATGCCGACGGCAGCAAGAAGGAACTGCTGTGGAACCCGGTCGGCGTCTCGAGCGGTTTCAAGGACGGCGCCAACGGTGGCGGCACCATCAACATGAAGGGCAACGACGTGTTCAAGTACGCCGTCAAGGCGCTGGACTCGGTCGTGGACGAGACCCTGGCCGCCAACGGCCTGGACAAGTCCGACCTGGATTGGCTGATTCCGCACCAGGCCAACCTGCGCATCATCGAAGCCACCGCCAAGCGCCTGGACATGTCGATGGACCAGGTCGTGGTGACCGTCGACAAGCACGGCAATACCTCGTCCGGCTCTGTGCCGCTGGCGCTGGACGCCGCCGTGCGTTCGGGCAGGGTCGAACGTGGCCAGCTGCTGCTGCTGGAAGCCTTCGGCGGCGGCTTCACGTGGGGTTCGGCTCTGCTGCGCTATTGATAGTGCAAGTTACGACAACGTGAAGCTTTGTCGTTGCGGCCCCTCTGGGGCCGTAACGCGTTTAAGGAGGACCTGTCATGGTTGAGCCCATCGTCATCGAAGGGCAACGTGCCTGGCTGAAGCAGTACGGCAAGGGAAGCCGGGCGCTGGCCCTTGGCCTGCTCAATTTTGTTGCCCGTCGTTTTCATCTGGACGCCCTGCGCCCGCCGCCGCACCGTGGCGGCGACGCCGCACGCGAAACCGAAGCCCGTCGCCTTGCAGAACTGCAGGCGCAGGGCGTGAACGTGCCCGACGTGCTGGGTACCGGCCATGCCGCGCTGGTGATCGGCGACAACGGCAGTTCGTTCAATACCTGCCTGCGCGAAGCCGACGACGCAGGTCGCGACCGACTGGTGATGGCGGCGATGCTGGCCATTGCCGCAGCGCATGCGCGCGGCGCCTATTTCGGCCAGCCGTTGCCGCGCAATCTCACCTGGGATGGCGAGAACGTCGGTTTCATCGACTTCGAGGAAGATCCGCTGGAAGTGATGGATCTGTCCGAAGCGCAGGCCCGCGACTGGCTGATGTTCGGCTATGGCGTGGCCAAGTACTACGCCGACCGCCCCGAGCACCTGCAGGCGATGATGGCCGATGCGATGGGCGATGCCCAGGCGCTGGTGCGCGAGCACGTGCACGCGGTCAGCGGCCGCCTGCGCAGCCTGGCCCGGGTCTGCATGAAGCTGGGCCGCTCAGCGCGCGCGCTGGCCCACTCCATTTTCATCGCCCATGGCGCCAGCACCGCTGGCGTGCTGATGCTGGTGGGCCTGTGCGTGGATTTCCTCGCCGACGGCGACCTGGACGTCCTGCAGCTGTTCTGCTGATCAGCGGCTGGGGCCGGATCCCTTTTTCCCATGGAGAGGCATCCGGCCCCGGATCTCCAGCGTGTTGCGACAGCCATTCACCATACGCGTGCATACGCGCACGTACAGACGACACGGCATGTTCCCCCTTATCATGGCCCGCTTCGATTGCAACAAGCGGATGACCGCGTGACCCTATCCACCCTCGCTTTTGTCTTCCCCGGCCAGGGCTCGCAGTCTGTGGGCATGGTGGCCGAGCTGGCCGAACTGCACCCGCAGGTGCGTGACGCCTTCACCGAGGCATCCGATGGTGCCGGCGTCGACCTGTGGGCGCTGTCCCAGGGCGGCCCGGAGGAAATGCTCAACCGCACCGAATACACCCAGCCGGCCCTGCTGGCCGCAAGCATCGGCGTGTGGCGCGCCTGGAACGCCGTGGGCGGTCCGCGCCCGTCGGTGCTGGCTGGTCACAGCCTGGGCGAGTACACCGCCCTGGTTGCCGCTGGCGCGCTGAGCCTGCATGACGGTGCGCACCTGGTGCGCCTGCGCGGCCAGCTGATGCAGGAAGCCGCGCCGGCCGGTGTCGGCGCCATGGCCGCCGTGCTCGGCGCCGAAGACCAGCTGGTGCTGGACGTCTGCGCTGAAGCGGCAGGCAGCCAGGTGGTGGTGCCGGCCAACTTCAATTCGCCGGGCCAGATCGTGATCGGTGGCGACGCCGATGCGGTCGACCGCGCGCTGGCGCTGCTGGCCGAGAAGGGCGTGCGCAAGGCGGTCAAGCTGGCCGTGAGCGTGCCCTCGCACACCCCGCTGATGCGCGAAGCCGCCAACCGCCTGGCCGAAGTGATGGCCGGCCTGGCCTGGCAGGCGCCGCAGCTGCCGGTGGTGCAGAACGTCGACGCCAAGGTGCATGACGGCATCGACGCGATCCGTACCGCGCTGGTCCAGCAGCTGTACCAGCCGGTGCAGTGGACCGGCTGCGTGCAGGCGCTGGCTGGCCGTGGCGTCACCCAGATCGCCGAGTGCGGCCCGGGCAAGGTGCTGACCGGCCTGGTCAAGCGCATCGACAAGGCCATCGACGGCCGTTCGCTGGCCACGCCGGGCGACTTCGAAGCTGCCCGCGAGGCATGGTCGGCCTGATCCCCCTGTTCCTGCCGACCGTACCAGTGGCCGCTGCACGCGGCACGGGTGCGGCGGCCGCCCCAGCCTGAGGAAAACATCATGAGCAAGCCCCTGCAGGGTGAAATCGCACTGGTCACCGGCGCCAGCCGTGGCATTGGTGCCGCCATCGCCGATCTGCTGGCCGCCCAAGGCGCCACCGTCATTGGCACCGCCACCACCGAATCCGGCGCTGCCGCGATCGGTGAGCGCCTGGCCGCCCACGGTGGTCATGGCCGCGCGCTGAATGTCACCGACGCGGCTGCGCTGGACAGCGTGCTGGACGGCATCGCCAAGGAATTCGGCCCGATCTCGATCCTGGTCAACAATGCCGGCATCACCCGCGACAACCTGCTGATGCGCATGAAGGACGAGGACTGGGCGTCGATCATCGACACCAACCTGACCAGCGTGTTCCGTACCAGCAAGGCGGTAATGCGCGGCATGATGAAGGCGCGCAAGGGCCGCATCATCAACATCGCATCGGTGGTGGGCGTGACCGGCAATGCCGGCCAGGCCAACTACGCTGCCGCCAAGGCCGGCATCATCGGCTTCAGCAAGTCGCTGGCCAAGGAAATCGGTTCGCGCGGTGTCACCGTCAATGTTGTCGCACCTGGCTTCATCGACACCGACATGACCAAGGCGTTGCCGGAAGAAGCGCGTACCGCGCTGATCAACGATATCGCCCTCGAACGCCTGGGTTCGCCGGAAGACATCGCCCATGCGGTGGCCTTCCTGGCCAGCCCGGCTGCCGGTTACATCACCGGCGAAACCCTCCATGTGAACGGTGGCATGTACATGCCGTAAGCAAGGGGCGCAGGGATTGCGCCGCAAGTGATTGATCTGCTGAGGTTTTTGCTGCGATGCAAGGCCGCGCCGGTTTCCACTACACTATCCCACGGCCATCGCCTTTGATGGCGACCACTTTTGAACCACAACTCCATCTGGAGCGAGATCCCATGAGCACCATCGAAGAACGCGTCAAGAAAATCGTCGTCGAACAGCTTGGCGTCAAGGAAGAAGAAGTCACCAACAGCGCATCGTTCGTCGATGACCTGGGCGCTGACTCGCTGGACACCGTCGAGCTGGTGATGGCCCTGGAAGAAGAATTCGAGTGCGAGATCCCGGACGAAGAAGCCGAGAAGATCAGCACCGTGCAGGCCGCCATCGACTACATCAAGGCCCACGTCAAGGCCTGATGTCAGACGGCAGTGCGCGCGCGGGTTCACGCTCGCCGCGCACCGCACCCCATGGGGCCGCTGTTGCGGCCCCGTGTGTTTGAGCATCACACCGAAGCAAACCGAGTTGCCCGTTGAAACCATCCGGGCCAGGAGAATCAGCAATGAAGCGTCGCGTCGTCGTAACCGGCCTGGGTATCGTCTCGCCGTTGGGCAATGATCTGGCCAGCAGCTGGGAAGGCATCACCCATGGTCGTTCGGGCATCGGTCCGCTGACCAACGTTTCTGATGCCTATCTGGATCGGTTCACCACCAAGATTGCAGGTGAGGTCAAGGGATTCGACATCACCGCCGACAATGAACTGTTCGGCAAATTCCGGGTCAGCGGCAAGGATGCCAAGAAGATGGACCCGTTCATCCATTACGGCCTCGGTGCCTCGTTCATGGCCCTGCACGACTCGGGCCTGGAGATCACCGACGCCAATGCCGAACGCATCGGCGCCATCGTCGGCGCCGGCATCGGCGGCCTGCTCGGCATCGAAGAGCAGACCATCGAGTTCCACGAGGGCAAGAAGATCTCGCCCTTCTACGTGCCCAAGACCATCATCAACATGCTGCCGGGCCAGCTGAGCATCATCACCGGCCTGAAGGGCCCGTCGTTCTCGGCGGTGTCGGCGTGCGCGACCTCGAACCACTCGATCGGCACCGCGATGCGCATGATCCAGTACGGCGATGCCGACGTGATGGTGGTCGGTGGTGCCGAGCGTGGCTCGTCGCCGACCGCGCTGGGCGGCTTCTGCGCGATGAAGGCCATGAGCACCCGCAACGATGCCCCGGAACAGGCCTCGCGCCCATGGGACAAGGACCGTGACGGCTTCGTGCTGGGCGACGGCGCCGGCATCCTGATCCTGGAAGAGTACGAGCACGCCAGGGCGCGTGGCGCGAAGATCTACTGCGAGCTGGCCGGTTTCGGCGCCAGCTCCGATGCGTACCACATGACCGCACCGAGCGAGAACGGCGAAGGTGCCGCCCGCTGCATGGCCATGGCCATGAAGGACGCCGGCGTGACCCCGGAGCAGGTCGGCTACCTCAACGCGCACGGCACCTCCACGCCACTGGGCGACCTGGGCGAGACCATGGCGATGAAGACTGCCTTCGGCGACCACGCCTACAAGATGATGGTCAGCTCCACCAAGTCGATGACCGGCCATCTGCTGGGCGCTGCCGGCGGCGTGGAAGCGATCTTCTCGGTGATGGCGCTGCAGGACAACGTCATTCCGCCGACCATCAACCTGCAGCAGCCGGGCGAAGGCTGCGACCTGGACTACGTGCCCAACGAAGCACGCCAGGCCAAGGTGGACGTGGTGATGTCGAATGGTTTTGGCTTCGGCGGCACCAACGGCACGCTGGTCTTCAAGCGCGTCTGACCGAGTTGTAGCGTCGAGCCATGCTCGACTCCGCGTTCCATGGAGCCGCCGCAAGGCGGCTTCCGTGCATCTGATACCCCGAACTGGCTGCCATGACCCACGCACCGCTGATTCACCCGTTGCCGCATCCGATCGATCTGCTGGCGCTGCAGCAGCACGACCCGGCGCGCTTCCCGCTGCTGATGGAATCCACCGCCTCGGGCACCGCCCAGGGCCGCTGGAGCCTGCTGCTGGCCGCGCAGGGCGAGGGCCTGCGGCTGGACGCCGATGGCCAGGTGCGCGATCTGCACGACGTGGTGCAGCCCGGCACGTTCCTGCAGGCACTGGACCGTGCCTGGCAGCATGAGCGCCTGTCGCACGACGGCAGCCACAGCCTGCCGTTCCGTGGCGGCTGGGCGCTGATGCTGGATTACGAAGTGGCCAGCCAGATCGAACCGGTTCTGCCGGCGCGTGCGCGCGAGGACGGCCGCCCGACCGCGCTGGCACTGCGCTGCCCGGCTGCGGTGCTGCACGACCATCACAACGATGCCAGCTTCGTCATCGCCGAAGCCGGCGAGCAGGCGCTGCTGGACGCGCTGGTGGCACTGGCTTCGGCCGCGATGCCCGAAGCCGGGCAAGGCTGGCAGCCGCCGCAGTCGGTGGCCGAGGATGCGCCGCAGCGCTTCACCGACGGCGTGCGCCGGGTGATCGACTACCTGCGCGCCGGCGATGTGTTCCAGGTGAACCTGTCGCGGCGCTGGAGCGCCCGGTTCGCCGCGCCGGTCAGCCCGCAGGCGCTGTACGCGCAGTTGCGCCGTGCCAACCCGGCACCGTTCGCCGGCCTGTTCAGCGCGCACGGCCGCCACGTGGTCAGTTCCTCGCCGGAGCGGCTGGTGTCGGTGCATGCCGGCCATGCGCAGACCCGTCCGATTGCCGGCACGCGTCCGCGCTTCGAAGGCGACGATGATGCCGCGCGCATCCAGGAGCTGGTCGGCCACCCCAAGGAGCGCGCCGAGCACGTGATGCTGATCGACCTGGAACGCAACGACCTGGGCCGCATCTGCCTGCCCGGCACCGTGGTGGTCGACGAGCTGATGACCGTGGAGAGCTACGCTCATGTGCACCACATCGTCAGCAACGTCAGTGGCCATCTGCGCCCGGAGGTCACGCCCGGCGAGGTGATCGCCGCCACGTTCCCGGGCGGCACCATCACCGGCTGCCCCAAGGTGCGCTGCATGCAGATCATCAGCGAACTGGAGCAGGTGCCGCGCGGTGCCTATACCGGCGCCTTCGGCTGGCTGAACCGGGATGGCGACCTGGACCTGAACATCCTGATCCGCACCGCCGAAGTGGATGGCCACGAGGTGAGCTTCCGCACCGGCGCCGGCATCGTGGTTGATTCGGACCCGGACAAGGAACTGGACGAGACCCGCGCCAAGGCGCGCGGCCTGCTGCGCGCGCTCGGTCAGCAAGGCTGATTGACCGCCCCCGCCGGGCATGGCCCGGCGCTACCGACGCATCACCCTCCCGGTAGCGCCGGGCCATGCCCGGCGAGCGAAGCGGGGTTGGGTGCCACCCCGGTCATGACCCCACACCAGCGGCACGGTATCCTGCACGACGGAATCGAGTTCAGAGGTAGTCCATGGCGGGAGCCAAGCGCGGGTGTCTGTTCGTGGTAACGCTGGTGGTGGTGCTGGCCGCTGTCGTGGCCGGCGCGGGCGCGTGGTTCTTCTACCAGCAGACCCGCTTCGCCGATGCCCCGATCACTCCCACCGCCGAAAGTGTGGTCATCGCCAGCGGCGATGGCATGAACAGCGTGCTGCGCAAGCTGCGCGATGCCGGCGTGGACGAGGGCCAGGACACCCAGTGGCAGTTGCTGGCGCGCCAGCTCGATGCCGCCGGCAAGCTGAAGGTGGGCGAGTACGCGCTCAGCGGCGACCTGACCCCGCGCGAGCTGCTGTTGCGCATGCGTGCCGGCAGGGTGCTGCAGCACCGTGTCACCATCATCGAAGGCTGGAACATCCGCCAGCTGCGTGCCGCGCTCAAGCGCGCCGAGCCGCTGCTGCACACCACCGACAATCTTGATGACGCCGCGCTGATGCAGCGCCTCGGCTTCGGTGGACAGCATCCGGAAGGCCGCTTCCTGCCGGAGACCTACGTCTACCAGCGCGGCGACAGTGATCTGGACGTGCTCAAGCGCGCCCACGCCGCGATGGAAAAGGCGCTGGATGAAGCCTGGGAAAGCCGCGCGCCGGACCTGCCGATCAACACGCCCTACGAACTGCTGACGATGGCCTCGATCATCGAGAAGGAAACCGCATTGGCCAGCGAGCGCCCGCAGATTGCCGGCGTGTTCATGCGTCGCCTGAAGATCGGCATGCGCCTGCAGACCGACCCGACCGTGATCTACGGCATCGGTGCCGCGTATGACGGCAACATCCGCCGCCGCGACCTGACCACCGATACGCCCTACAACACCTATACCCGTGCGGGCCTGACCCCGACCCCGATCGCCATGCCCAGCCGCGATGCACTGATGGCCGCCGCGCAACCCGCAGCGGGCGACGCGCTGTATTTCGTCGCCGTGGGCGATGGCAGTGGCGCGCACGTGTTCTCGCCCAGCCTGGACCAGCACAACGCCGCAGTCGCCCGCTACCTGCAGCAGCTGCGCCAGCAACGTACCAAGGAGACCTCGGCGCAATGAGTCCCGCGCTGCTTCGCCACCCGCGTTTCGTCAGCCTGGAAGGCGGCGAGGGCGCAGGCAAGACCACCGCCATCAACGCCATCCGTGACTGCCTGCGCAGCCACGGCCACGAGGTGGTGCTGACCCGCGAGCCGGGCGGCACGCCCCTGGCCGAGCGCATCCGCGGCCTGGTGCTGAAGCCCGATGCCGAGATCGCCGCCGAACCGCTCAGCGCCGAAGCCGAGCTGCTGCTGGTGTTCGCCGCACGCGCGCAGCACGTGCGCCAGGTGATCCAGCCGGCGCTGCAGCGCGGCGCCTATGTGCTGAGCGATCGCTTCACCGATTCCAGCTATGCCTACCAAGGCGGTGGCCGCGGCCTCGATCCGCAGTGGATTGCCGATCTGGAACGACGCGCGGTGGGCCTGCTGCCGGGCCTGACCCTGCTGCTGGACGTGGACGTGGCGGTGGGCCGCGCACGCGCCAATGGCCGCGACCTGTGGCCGGACCGCATCGAGAGCGAGCAGGACGATTTCTTCCAGCGCGTGCGCGAAGTGTTCCGCAGCCGCGCACAGCAGGATCCGCAGCGCTTCGCGCTGGTCGACGCTGGCCAGGTGCAGGAACGCGTGGCGGCCGACGTGGTCGCGCGTGTCGAGCGCTGGCTGCGGGACGGGGAGGGCGTATGAGCACGTTTTCGCCGTGGCAGCAGCGCGCGTTCGATCAGACGGTTGCTGCGCTCGATGCAGACCGGCTCGGTCATGGCCTGCTGATCTGCGGCCCGGCCGGGTTGGGTAAGCGCGAGGTGGCACTGGCGCTGGCCGACCACGTGCTGGCGCGCGGTGATGCCGCGCATGCCACGCGCACGCGCCAGCTGATCGCCGCGGGTACCCACCCGGACCTGCAGCTGGTCAGCTTCATCCCGAACAAGAGCGGCGACAAGCTGCGCACCGAGATCGTCATCGAGCAGGTGCGTGAGATCACCGACACGCTGGCGCTGACCCCGCAGTACGGCGTGGCACAGGTGGTGATCGTCGACCCGGCCGATGCGATCAACCGCTCGGCCGCCAATGCACTGCTGAAGACCCTGGAAGAGCCGCAGCCCGGCCGTTACCTGTGGCTGATCAGCAGCGACCCGGCGCGGCTGCCGCAGACCATCCGCAGCCGTTGCCAGCGCCTGGAATTCAAGCTGCCGCCGCAGCATGAAGCACTGGCCTGGCTGCAGCAGCAGGGACACAGCGAGGCGTCGGCGCGCGAAGCGCTGGAGGCTGCACGCGGCCATCCCGGCCAGGCCGACAACTGGCTGCGCGAAGATGGCCTGAGCCTGCGCCGCGAGGTTGGCCGCGAGCTGGAACAGCTGGCCGCCGGCAAGACCGGTGCGGTGGAGCTGGCGCAGAAGTGGTGCGGCGACGACAACGCAGCGCTGCGCCTGCGCTTTGCCGCCGACCTGGCGCTGGCCCAGGCCAGCACCGATGCCTTGACCACGCCGGAGCGATTGCACAAGCTTGCAGCCTGGTTCGATGCGGCCAACCGCACCCGCGACCTGCTGCGCACCACGGTGCGCGCAGACCTTGCGGTGGTCGAGTTGCTGCTGGCCTGGAACAAGGTGAACGAGCGGCCTGCCGCAAGGGGAAATCGATGAGTGCCAGCAACGCCCGCCAGGGCATCCTGTCCCTGGCCGTGAAGGACAAAGCCGCGCTGTACAGCGCGTACATGCCGTTCGTGAAGAATGGCGGCATCTTCGTGCCCACGCCCAAGCGCTACTTCCTGGGCGACGAGGTGTTCCTGTTGCTGACCCTGCCCGATTCCAGCGAGCGCCTGCCGGTGGCCGGCAAGGTGATCTGGGTGACCCCGGCCGGCGCGCAGGGCAACCGCACCGCCGGTATCGGCGTGCAGCTGGCCGACGGTGCCGAAGGCGAGGGCGTGCGCCACAAGATCGAGACCCTGCTGGCTGGACTTACCGGCTCGGACAAGCCGACCCACACGATGTGAGGTAGCACCGGGGCCTTTCTGTAGAGCCGAGCCATGCTTGGCTGCGGACCCCGGAAACACCCGTGAACACGAATGTGAAAAACTGTTGACGGCCTCTGAAAAGCCCCTATAATGAGCGGCTCAGCAACACACCGGGCGGTTAGCTCAGCGGTAGAGCATTGCCTTCACACGGCAAGGGTCACAGGTTCGATCCCTGTACCGCCCACCATGTTGCAGAACGAAAGAAGCCTCCAGCAATGGGGGCTTTTTTGTTGCCTGCGATTCTGCTGGGCCGACGGGCAGCGGACCCTGTCTCAGCCGTGTTCGTCCAACAGCGCGCGCGCGATCAGTGCCGTTGCATCCAGCAGGTCGTGGCCGCTGCCGGCCTGCACCACCACTGCAAGCAGACCACGGCCCACCTCGGCATTGCCGCTGGTCAGTTCCATCTCGCCTTCAAAGCACAGATCGGCCAACCATTCGTGGACCTGTTGCAGCCCGCGCTTGCGGGCGCGGCGGAACTCCGCGAGCAGCTTCGCCTGGCCGGCCTCACGCTCGCCATCGGCAAGCAGGCCGATGGCTCCGCCGTGCGCTGCGCGCCAGAGGGCTGGCAGCGGGCGACCGTTCGCGTCAACCACGTCTGCCGCGAACTCCGCGCAGTACATTTCGTAGCGCTTGCCCGCTGTGCTGCGAGGCACGATGCTGGTTTGGGCGAGCAAGCGTTCGGCTTCATCCAGTTTGCTGAACTTCAAGCGCAGCAGTGCAGGGCGGCTCAGTTGTTGTGCCAGCGCCTGCTGGTTGGCGGCGAACCATACGTTCCAGCCTACGCTTGCGCGGCCCTCCAGAGCGGCCTTGAAATACTCCAGGTGTTCGGCGTCCATTGCAGTCCCCAGCGTTTCCTGCGCGATTGTAGCGGGAGCGCATCCGGGCCGGTCAGGCGTCGCCGCCGGAGAGGCAGTGATGCGCCTCGCGCACCAGTTGCCGTGCCGCCACGATCAGTCCGTCGGTATGGAAGGCGCCCAGCTGTTCCTCCGGGCCGGCCTCGGCACGCGCCCGGTCGGCGGCCTGCAGCAGATCGAGCACTGCGCTGAGCCCGGACATCGAGCGGCGCAGCGAAGCGTGATTGCTGGCGCCGAGGGTGAGGCCGCCACACGGTTGCCCGTCATCGGCGTCGGCGTTGCTGATCGCATTGAGGCAGGCGAAGAACGTGGGCGACTGCACGGGCAGGTTCTGTTCCTGCAAGGCGCACTCGATCTCGTGCGCGAGCTCTTCAGGCACGTCGGCGGCGATGTTGCCGATCAGGGCGTGCAGGCGGGGACGGTCGGCGGTGCGATTGGTCATGGCGAAACCCTCACTGGCGTGGGGCCACCTTCCGGAGTGAAGGTGGCGGACGGTGCGGGTTGGCGTACCAAGGCAAACGAACTCCCATCGAGAAGAAGGCCTGGCGGATCTGTCGATCCCCACGCACCGGCCGCCATTGAAGGCAATCGGTGCATTCTCTCTGCTGCGGCGTAAATCGCAGCGATGGGTGTTCATTCGTTTATTCGAGACGCCAATCCCGGCCCAGGCAATCTGCCTCGGCGCGGTGATCATGGGATCGCGCAATCACGGTGGTCTGTAAGGAAAGTTCTCAACTCCACGCAGGCACACCAAGCGTTTCCGGTTCTGTGCCCTCCAGCATCCGCCGACTGTGTCGCCCATCACTGATGGCGCAGAGCGCCCTTCTGCCGACCGTGCACGTGACGACTCCAGAGCGGCGCCGCCATGGCAATTCCGTCACCCGGCGCGCGCAGGCGGGAATGTGTCATGCATGGAGCCAGAGGGTTCCATCCCTGCGCTGTCCCACCGCCCCGGGCAGGCGTAGTCTCAGCCTGTCGCCGTACCCATCCACGCTGGAGTGCCACCATGCCGCTCGCCCGCATCGATCTTCGCAAAGGTAAATCCGCCGACTACCTGCAACGTGTCGGCGAAGCCATCTACCAGGCCATGCGCGCGGTGGGCGTGCCGGAGAACGACCGCTTCCAGATCTTCCAGCAGCACGACGCCGGCACGCTGATCTACGACCCCGGCTACCTGGGCGTGGACCGCACCGACGACTTCATCTGCATCCAGATCACCTGGAACGAAGGGCGCACGCTGGAGCAGAAGAAGGCGCTGTATGCCGGCATCGCTGATGGCCTGCACGCGGCGGTGGGCATCCGCCGCGAGGATGTGTTCATCAACCTGGTGGAAGTGAAAAAGGAGAACTGGTCGTTCGGTAACGGGGTAGCGCAGTACGTGAGTTGATGCGCGAAAAGCATCCACGCATGGCATGAATCTACTGGATGGAGGGCGTGCGCGGGGGAGGACAGTCCTGCGTCACCGTGTCGCAGGGGGCAAACCCTGAACGGGGTCCAAGGTTGGCCATGGCCCCGTAGAATGGCGACGTGCGCCGTTCTGTTCTCCACCGCCGGTTCCAGGCCCTGGCATGGCTTGCCATGCTGCTGGTGCTGCTTGCCCCGCTGGTGAGCCGCTGGCTGGCGCATGGTCACGTGGCTGCCGCTGCGCCGGTGGCGGCCATGGACCACGCAATGCAGGCAGAACATGCGCAGCACGCGATGGAAGGGCAACACGACCATCACGCGACGGCGATGCCGCACGGCGAGGCTACAAAGAAGCCCGCTGCCGATCCACACGCCGATCATGAAATGGGCGTGGACTGCGATTACTGCCTGATCGCTGCACGGCTGATCACCCTGCTGGTGGCGGCCGTGCTGCTGTTGGCGCAGATGGCACCGGTGTGCCGCGCGTTGCGCGGTGCGGTGCAGACGTTGCCGCAACGGATCAGCGGCACATTGGGAGCGCGTGGGCCGCCGGCCTTGATGGCCGTCTGAGCCGCACGCGCGTTGCATTGATCGTTTTCCCATGAGGTTGCCGGCTACGGCCGGTGCCCGTACGCGCGTGCTTGTCCTTTTCTGATTGCTGCCCTGCCATTGCGGGGTGGCCTTGCATGCCGTGGAAAAATGAAAACGAACCCCAACTCCGCACGCCTGCGCCGGGCGGCGCTGTCTGTCGCCTGCGCGCTGCTGCACTCCGCTTCTGCCCTTGCTGCCGACGCGGCACCCCCGACCACGCTGGAGACCGTACGCGTGATCGATACCCGCAGCGGTGAGCTGTCATCCACCGCCAGCGCAGGCTCTGCGTTGGGCTTGAGCGTGCTGCAGACGCCGGCCAGCCTGACGGTGATTTCGCGCGAACAGCTGGATCAGCGCGGCGACAGCAACCTCAACGATGCGATCAGCCGAGCGGGTGCGATCAGTGCGATGCCGCATCCGGGCAATGGCCTGAGTGCGCTGTCCAGCCGCGGCTTCACCGACGGTGCCTCGGTGATGCGGCTGTACGATGGGCTGCGCCAGTACGGCGGCGTGGGCATCACCTTCCCGTTCGATACCTGGTCGATCGAACGCATCGAAGTGCTGCGCGGCCCGGCCTCAGTGATCCATGGCGATGGTGCGATCGGCGGGGTGATCAACATCGTGCCGAAGAAGCCCTCGCGCGGTGCCATCGAAAACGAGATCAGCATGACCGTGGGCAGCGAAGACACCGCGCGGCTGGGCTTCGGCAGTGGTGGCGCGCTGACGCCCGGGCTGGCCTACCGGCTGGATGTGAGTGGCAACTACAGCGGTGGCTGGGTTGACCGTGGGCGCAACAGTGACGCGACGTTCTCCGGTGCATTGCTGTGGCAGCCGCGCCCGGACCTGCAGCTGACGCTCACCCATGCGCAAGGCTACCAGCAGCCGATGCGCTACTTCGGCACGCCGCTGGTCGAGGGCCGCCAGCTGGAAGCGCTGCGCCATCGAAACTACAACGTGGACGACAGCGAGATCCGTTATCGCGACCGCTGGACCCAGCTTGATGCGCTGTGGACACCGAACGCGAACGTGGAATGGCGCACGCGCCTCTACCAGATCGACAGCCAGCGTGATTGGCGCAACGCCGAGGCCTATGTCTACAACCCGCGTACCGGCCTGATCGACCGCTCGGGCAACACCGAGATCACCCACAACCAGGACCAGACCGGGCTGACCTCGACGCTGCGCGTGCAGGGTGAAGTGGGCGGTCTGTCCAACAGTTTCGCGGTGGGGATGGATGTCAACCGCGCGCACTTCAAGCACACCAACAACACCTATGCCGGCAGCTCGGGCCCGGTCGATCCGTTCGATCCGGTGCCAGGCCGGTTCGCCAGCGATGCGCCCAACCTGCCGCGCTATCGCAACCGCGCCGAGCAGTACGCGCTGTTCGTGGAGGACCGGCTGGCGTTGAGCGAACGCTGGTCGGTACTGGGTGGGCTGCGCCACGACCGCGCGCGCATCGATCGCACCGATCTGATCAGTGGCCAGAACGCGTTCTCGAAGACCTACAGCAGCACCGGCTGGCGTGCAGGTACCGTATTCGCGCTGCAGCCGACGCTGAGCCTCTACGCGCAGTACTCACAGGCGGCGGACCCGGTCAGTGGACTGCTGATGATCAGCCCAGCCAACGGTGCCTTCGATCTGGCCAAGGGCCGGCAGATCGAGGTGGGCCTGAAGCAGGCCTTCGATGGCGGCGAGTGGACGCTGGCGGCGTATCGCATCCGCAAGACCGGTCTGCTCAGCCGTGATCCGCTGGTGCCGGATCGCCGAGTGCAGGTGGGTGCGCAGACCTCGCGCGGTATTGAAGCGTCCTTGAACTGGAACTTCGCGCCGCACTGGTCGCTCGATGCCAACGCGACGGTGCTGAAGGCCGAGTTCGAGGACTTCCTGGAAACCACGGGTTCGCCGGCGGTGCTGGTGTCGCGTGATGGCAACGTACCGCCGAACGTGGCCGAGCGCTTGGCCAACGCATGGTTGAGCTGGCAGTTCCTGCCGGACTGGAGCGCAGCGGCGGGTGTTCGCTATGTCGGCAAGCGCTACGCCGACAATGCCAACGCGTTGGAACTTCCCGGCTACAGCACCACCGATCTGGCACTGACCTGGCAGGCGGCACCGCGCACGCGGCTGTCCGCGCGGTTGTTCAACGTGTTCGACAAGGCGTACTACGCCACCGCGTACTACACCAGCACGCAATGGCTGCTGGGTGCGGACCGGCGCGTCGAATTCACCGTCGACCATCGCTTCTGAGGAGGCCGGCCATGACGCTGCGATCCACCGCCAGGCGCTGGACCTACCTGGTGCATCGCTGGCTGGGCATTGGTGGGTGCCTGTTGATGCTGCTGTGGTTCGTGAGTGGCATGGTGATGCTGTTCATCGGCTACCCGAAGCTGACGCCGGGTGAGCGGCTGGCGGCGTTGCCGGTGCTGGGGGATGCCCGCGGCTGGCAGGGGCTGTCGGCATTGCCGGCCGCCGTGCAGGCCGAGCCGGAGGCCGTGGCACTGACGACGCTGCGCGGCGAGCCAGCGTACGTGGTGCGAAGCGGCGGCAACGTGGGCGCCTGGTCTGCGCGCACCGGCCAGGTTCTGCTGCCGGTGTCGGCACAGCATGCCGAAGCATCCGCTGCGCAGTTTGCTGGCGGCCAGGCGTTCGTCGGCGCGATGCGCGTGGATGAGGATCGCTGGACGCACTCGCGCGCGCTGGACGCGCACCGGCCGCTGTACCGGGTGGAGGTAGGGGGTGCGCAGCCGGGTGACCTGTATGTGTCCTCGCACACCGGCGAAGTGGTGCTGGACGCACCGCATGTGCAGCAGCGTTGGAACTATGTGGGTGCCTGGCTGCACTGGCTGTACTTCCTGCGCATGCAGTCGGTGGACCCGGTGTGGACGTGGGTGGTGATCGTGTTGTCCGCGCTGTGCACGGTGGCCGCAGTCAGCGGCATCGTGGTCGGTGTGTGGCGCTGGCGTTTCCGTGGACACTACCGTTCGGGTGCGAAGACGCCATACGTCGAACCATGGATGCGCTGGCACCATCTGATCGGGCTGGTGGCTGCAGCGTTTGTGTTCACCTGGATCTTCAGCGGGCTGATGTCGATGAACCCGTGGGGCGTCTTGAGCAGCACGCGCGAGGCGATCGACAGCGGACGTTATCGTGGTGGCACGGTGGCGGTGGATGGCGCATTGGGTGAGCCGACGGCGCTGCTGACGGCCGTCGAGGCCGAGCGGTTTATGCCCGTGGAGATCCAGTGGCGACGCATCGGTGGCGAGCTGTTCGCGGTGCTGCTGGACGGACAGGGCGAGACCCGTATCGTGTCCGGCAGCAATGGGCATCTGCAGGGTGCGCGGTTGCTGCCGGCCGGGTGGCTGCAGCAGAAGGTGCGGGCGCTGTCGGATGCGCCCATGCAGGGGTACTGGGTCCAGCATGCAGCGGATGCGTACTTCTACCCACGTGCACCGGAAGCCATGAACGGCGCAGCGGTGCGCCGCTTCCCGGTGGCGGTGGTGGATTTCGGCGATGCCGAGGCGACGCGCGTCTACCTAGACCTGGCCACCGGCGATCCATTGCTGACGATGGGGTATCGCGAGCGGGTGGGGCGCTGGCTGTTCTACTTCCTGCACAGCTGGGACCTGCCTGCGATGCTGCGCTTCGACACCGCCCGGTTGGCTGTTCTGCTGCTGTTGAGCGTTGCGGGCACTGCGTTGTGTGCAACGGCCACGGTGATCGGCTACCGCCGGTTGCGGATGAAGCTGCGGCGCAGGCGGCGCTGATGCACTGGGCTACACCCGCAGCCAGCGCGTGGACACTGCAACCAGCAACAAGGCCGTGGCCACGCCGATGAACGCGGCGATCAGGCCGAAATGGTTGGCGGCGAAGCCGATCAGCGCCGGTCCGGCAAGGATGCCGGCGAAGCCCAGCGTGGAAACGGCGGTGATCGCCAGCGCACCCGGCATGCGGGTCTGGTGGCCGGCCAGCGAGAACAGCGCCGGTGCGATGTTGGCGCAGCCAAGGCCGACCAGCACATAGCCCGCCAGCGACGCCTGCCATGGCGTGACCAGGGTCAGCACCAGCACGCCAGCGGCAGCAAGCAGAGCGCCGAAAACGATCGCGCGCTGGCGGCCCACGCGCGCCACCAGTGCATCGCCGAACAGGCGGGCGATGGTCATGGTCAGGGTGAAGGTCACATAGCCGATACCGGCGAGGCTGGCATCGACGCGACGCACATCGCTGAGGAACACCGCGCTCCAATCCAGCATCGCACCTTCGCCGAGGAACGCAACGAACGCCAGTACGCCGATGAACAGCACGATGCCGTGTGGCAGGGCCAGCATCGGTGTGTCGTGCGGCATCCGTTCGCTGTGCCAGTACGCCGCTGACAGCAGCAACGCCAGCAGCATGGCGCCGACGCCGATCAGCACCGACGCTATCGGCGGCAATTGCGCGGACAGCAGCACAGTCATGGTGGCCGCGCCGAGGAAGCCGCCGATGCTGAAGAAGGCATGGAAGCCGGACATCATCACGCGCCGTGCTTCGCGCTCGACGATGACGGCCTGTACGTTCATCGTGCAGTCCATCGCGCCCACGGCGGCACCGAACACGAACAGCACCAGTCCCAGCGTCCAGGCCGAACCGGCCAGTGCCAGGCCAGGCACCGTCAGGCAGATCAGCAGGCTGCTGGCCACCATCACCCGGCGGCAGCCGAGGCGCGCGGCCAGCACGCCGGACAAGGGCATCGCCAGCAGCGAACCGGCACCGAGGCAGAGCAGTACCAGGCCCAGCGTCGCGTCATTGATCTCGGTACGTGCCTTGGCGAAGGGCACCAGCGTGGCCCACAGCGCGGTGGCGAAGCCGGGAATGAAGAATGCAGCGCGGGTCGCGTGCTGTTCGGCACGCGCGCGGTTGGCGAGGGACATGAGCGGTACGGTCAGGGAGGAGTGGGGTGCACCGCAATACCGGCGGCGCGGAAGCGAGCTGCCAGTGCGGGCGGTGCGGTGGTGGTCAGCACCAGATCGTCGATCTCGTCGAGGCTGGCGATCTGCCAGTGGCCGCGGGCGCCGAGCTTTTCCGTGGTGGCGGCGACGATGATGCGACTGCTGCAGGCCACCATCGCGCGCTTGAGCGTGGCTTCCTCGGCATCCATCGCCCACACGCCGGTGTCGCCGTCCACCGCGCAGGGGCCGGGCAGGTACACGTCGGCACGCAGGCGTTGCACCTGGGCCAACGCTTCGGCACCGACCGCACCGCCGCCGCTGGCCAGGCGGCCGCCGATCAGCTGCACCAGGGTGCCTTCAAGCATGCTGGCGGCTGTGGCGATCTGCGGGGCATTGGTGATCACCGTCAGCCCGAGAGCGGCCGGCAGTTGCTGGGCGATCGCCAGGTTGGTCGAACCGGCATCAAGCAGTACGACCTGGCCGGGTTGCAGCAGCGCGCAGACGCGGGCGGCCAGCTCGGCCTTGTCGCTGCGGTCGCGGGTGAGCCGCTCGCGCAGCGGGCGTTCCTTCGGCGGTGGCAGCACGGCGCCGCCGTAGACACGCTGGCACAGGCCCTGTGCGGCCAGCTCGCGCAGGTCTCGGCGGATCGAGTCTTCGGAGACGGCATAGCGGCGCGCCAGTTCGGCGGCGACCACGCGGCCCTGCTGGCGCAGTTCCTCGAGGATCTGCCGGGTGCGCTGGGCGGGAAGGGGGCTGGGAACAGAGCTCATGACACAAGTCTGCACATTCGTGCATTAACGTGCAACAACGTGCAATGGATGGAAGTGGGCACAGGGTGGCTGGACTGCCGGTGAACCCGCCGACGCCTGGGGTCTATGGATCGCCCTCGCGGCCCGGCATCATGGCGGGGCACCTGGCATGGAATCCCTGATGTCCCCCACCGTTCACCGCGAGCTGCGCATCGGCGCAGACCAGTACACCGGCCAGAAGGTGGTCGACCAGCAGTTCCACAAGTGCGATTTCTCCGGCGCGGACCTGACCGGCACCGAGTTCATCAACTGCAGTTTCTACGATGCCGACAGCCGTGCCGGCTGTCGCTTCAACGGCGCCACGCTGAAGGAAGCCAGCTTCCGCAGCTGCGACATCAGCATGTGCCACTTCAACTTCATCAAGGCACTGGGCCTGGAGATCAGCGAGTGCCGCGCGCAGGGCGCGGATTTCAGCAACGCCAGCTTCATGAACCAGATCACCACGCGGAGCTGGTTCTGCAGTGCCTTCATCAAGAAGTCGAACCTGCGCTACGCGAACTTCTCGCGGGTGACGCTGGAGAAGTGCGAGCTATGGGAAAACCGTTGGGACGGTGCGAACGTGAGTGGCGCCAGCTTCGCCGGCTCGGACCTGTCCGGCGGCCAGTTCGAGGGCATCGACTGGAACAGCGCCAACTTCACCGACTGCGATCTGACCAACTCCGAGCTGGGCGAGCTGGACCTGCGCAGGACCAACCTGCGCGGCGCCACGCTGGACGTGCAGCAGGTGGCGCTGTTGATGCAGCGCATCGGCATCACCGTGGTGCCGTAGGCATCACCTGGCGTACGCCACCCAGCCCTTGAAGCTGAAGCCGGCATAGAACAGCTCCACGTCGTCGAAGCCGGCCTCCTGCAGCAGGGCGACCTCCTGCTCGGGCGCCAGCAGCGGCAGCCGCTCGGCAATGGCCTCGATCGCGCGCTGCGCATCGGTGCGGGCAACCCCCGAGGCTTCGGCGAACGCCGCGTAGCGCTGCAACCAGCGCAGCTTGCCGGCCGGATCCTGCGGCACGCTGTGGTGCGCCACCACCAGCGGCGCGCCGGGCTGCAGGCGCCGGTGCAGCTCGCGCAACGTGTGCAGGCGCTGCGCGGCGTCGAGGAAGTGCAGGGTCAACAGGCAGCTGGCACCGTCGAAGCGCAGATCGGGCGCATCGTCGATGTAGCCTTCCAGCAGCTGCACGCGCGACTTCAGCGGACCCAGTGTCTGTTCGGCCAGGGCCAGCATCGGTGCGGCCGGATCCACGCCGAGCAACTGCCAGCCCGGCTGTGCCTCGGCGAAGGCCTTCAGCTCAAGCCCGCCACCGGCACCGAGTACCAGCACGCGGCCCTGTGCGGGAACGCGTTCGGCCAGCAGCAGGCGGCTCATCTGCTGCAACGCGAGGAAACCGGGCACCTGGCGCAGCGGTGCTTCGGCATAGCGGGCCACCGCCTGCGGGTCGGAGAACGTGGACATGTGCGGATTCCTTCGACGGGGACAGACCACTGTAGCGCGGCGCGCAAGAGGCATTGCGCGCCGCTGCCGCAGAGACAGCACAGGGCTCAGGCCGCTGCGGCCTCAAGCACGTCTTCCAGCCTCACCTCGCCGAGGAAGCCACCACTGCTGGTTGCCGGCTGCTGCGCTTCGATGGCGTGGGCGAACTGCACGCCCGCGTCGTCCTGCAGGCGTTCGAACAGCTGCTGCACCCTGGGGAACTCGCGGCGGTCGACCACCTGGTGATAGTCGTTCCAGCGCGCGATGCCGGCGAAGTAGGCATCGGCGAAGCTGCGCTGTTCGCCCAGCAGCCACGGGCCCGTACCGATCATCTGCTCCAGCGCCTGGTGGGCGTGGCGCACCTTGGTCGTGCCATAGGCACCCAGCACCTCGGCTTCATCACCTTCCGCATGCTCCAGTGCGTGCCAGAGCGGCGCGTAGGCACCGAAGAAGCTGGTGTTGAGATAGGCCAGCCGGTGGTTGAGGCGATCGAAGCCAGCCGTGCCCTGTGCGAAGCCCAGCCCCTGCGCGATGCCCTTCGCAGCCAGGTGGTTGAGGATGGCCAGGCTCTCGCTGAGCAGCTCGCCCTGCGGGGTTCGCAGGGTCGGGGTTTCGCCCAGTGGATTGAGGCGGCGGTAGTCTTCGCCCTGCACCTGGCCGGGCATGTCGATGCGGCACAGCTGGTAAGGCTGGCGCAGCCACTCCAGTGCAACGATGGAGCCGAACGAGCAGCCCGAGGGCACGCCATAGAAGAGGATCGGGGTCATGGCAGGTTTCCGGTTCAAGCCGCGATGCGGCGGGTGAGGAAAGCGTGCCTGCGTGGACATTGCCCCGGAAGCCGTTCGAATGGCATCCTGAAGTCTACATCTGTGGACGTTGCAAATGCTCAACCTCAACGATCTGGCCCTGTTCGTGACCGCAGTGGAGCAGGGCGGTTTCGCCGCAGGCGGGCGCCATCTGGGCCTGCCGCGCTCGACGTTGAGCAAGCGCGTGGCGCTGCTGGAAGAACACCTCGAGGTGCGGCTGCTGCAGCGCAGTTCGCGCCGCTTCGCGCTGACCGAGGTCGGCCAAGAGTTCTTCGAACGCGCACGCGCGGCGTTGTCGGAGGTAGAGGCTGCGGAGGCCATTGTCCGCGACCGCCAGGCCGAACCCAGCGGCACCGTGCGCATCAGCGCTTCGATTCCGGTGGTGCAGGGCGAGCTCGCCGCGTGCCTGCCCGCGTTGGCCCGCCGCTATCCGCGGCTGCGCATCGAAGTTGAAGTGAGTGATCGTTTCATCGATCTGGCGCAGGAGGGCATCGACATCGCCCTGCGCAGCCACTTCGGTCCGCTGCCGGATTCCGGGTTGGTGCAGCGAATGCTCGGTAGCGAACGCATCGTGCTGGTGGCGTCCCCTGGTTATCTGGCAGCCGCGCCGGCAGTGGACACGCCCGAGCAGCTACGCGCGCATGCCGGCCTGCTGACCGCGCGCCATGCAACGCGCTGGACGCTGCACAGCGCCGACGCCGGCACCGTGCAGGTGGAGCCGCAGGTGGCGCTGGTCGGCAATGAATCGCAGCTGCTGATCGCGGCGGCAGAAGCGGGTCTTGGCATCACCGTGCTGCCCTACAGCCTGTGTGCGGCGGCCATCGCTGCTGGCCGCCTGCAGCAGGTCCTGCCGGCGTGGCATGCCGGCGAAGTCACCACCAGCGTGCTGCTGCCGCATCGTCGCGGCCAGCTGCCGGGCGTGCGCGTGGTGGTGGATGCGCTGGTCGCGCATTACCAGCTCAACGCAGCGCGCGTGCCAGTACCTGCCAGATCCTCGGGTCCTGGCACTGCGAGACGTTGAAACGCACATAGTCGGCCGCGCGCTGCGATTGGCTGAACGCGTTGCCCGGGGCCAGCACGATGCCTTCGCGCAGGCACTGCCGTGCCAGCGCAGCAGCATCGCGGCCATCGGGAAGCTGGCACCAGAGGAACAGGCCGGCTTCCGGTTGCAGCCACGGCGTGATGCCCAGCGTGTGCAGTTTCCGCAGTGTGTGCCGGCGCGCATCGGCCAGGCGCGAGCGCACCGATTGCATGTGGCGGCGATAGCCACTGTCGGTCAGCGCGATGTGCATCAACTGCATCGCCAGATGGCCGCCGCCGAAGCTGGTGGCCAGCTTCAGGTCGGTCAGCGCTTCGATCCAGTCGTGGCGTGCAGCGATGTAGCCACAGCGCGAAGCGGCCGACAGGGTCTTGGAGAAGCTGCCGACGTGGATCACCCGCGACAGCCCATCCAGCGCAGCAAGGCGCGGTGCCGGCTGCAGTTCGAAGTCGGCGAAGATGTCGTCCTCGACGATGATCAGTTCGCTGCGTTCGGCCAGCCCCAGCAGCCGATGCGCGGTGCTGGCCGAGAGCACTGCGCCGGTCGGGTTGTGCAGGCCCGAGTTGGTGATGTACAGCCGCGGCGAATGCGCCTGCAGTGCCTGCGCGAACGCCTCCAGGTCCGGGCCGCTGTGCGTGTACGGCACGCCGATGGCCTGCACCTGGTGCGCCTTCAGCAGCGCGTGGTAGTTGAAGTAGCTTGGATCATCCACCAGCACGCAGTCGCCGGGCTTGAGCAGGAAACGGCAGAGCAGATCGACCGCGTGCGTACCGGATTCGGTCAGCAGGATCTGCTCAATCGGTGCATCAATGCCCAGCGCCGCGCTGCGCCGTTGCAGCAGCTGGCGCAATGCGGGCAGCCCGAGCGGACCGGCGTAGTCGACCAGCTGCATGGCATCGGCACGCGCCAGTCGGCGCAGGCCGCGGCGCACGCCGTCGTGATACAGCCAATCACTGGGCATCCAGCCGCAGCCCGGCTTGAGGTGGCCCGCCGGCGTTTCCAGCGATTGCCGCGACACCCACAGCGGGTCCACCGCGCGGTCCAGGCGTGGTTCCATTTCGGCCAGGGCGAGCGGTGCGGCCGGTCCACTGACATAGAAGCCGGAACCGGCACGCGCGCTGATCAGCCCTTCGGCGGCGAGGCGCTCGTAGGCCTCGACCACGGTGGAGACCGACACGCCCATCGCCGCCGCCTGCGCACGCACCGAGGGCAGGCGTGAGCCGGGGCCATCCACCCGCGCGCCGATGCGGGTACGGACGGCCTGGATGACCGATTCGATGCGGGTAAGCGGGCGCGTCATGGCGAAAGTGTGCTGTAAGTGTGGGCAGTACAGTTATTTGAAACTGTACTGGATTGTAGCTGGGGGGCGCGGGCCGCAGGTGCTTCCATGGAGACCCCGCCGGGCACCGCCCGGCACCCCGGGAGTACAGACGTGGAACGGTCGGCGAGTGGTTGGATCAATGGCTTCATCGGTGTGGTGATCTTTGCCGGCTCGTTGCCGGCCACCCGCCTGGCCGTGCTGCAGCTGGACGCCGGGTTCGTTACCGCCGCGCGCGCCACCATCGCCGCCATACTCGGCCTGGGCCTGTTGCTGCTGTTGCGCCAACCCTTTCCGCGACGCAGCGACCTGCCCGGGCTGGCGGTGGTCAGCCTTGGCGTGGTGGTCGGCTTCCCGCTGCTGACCGCGCTTGCCCTGCGCCACGCCTCATCAGCGCACACCATCGTGTTCCTCGGCCTGTTGCCGCTGAGCACTGCGGTGTTCGGCGTACTGCGCGGTGGCGATCGGCCGCGCCCGGCGTTCTGGCTGTTCTCGCTGCTGGGCAGCGCCTGCGTGGTCGGCTATGCCGCGCGCAACGGCATCGAGGCCTCGTTGCAGGCCGACCTGCTGATGCTGGCGGCGATCGTGGTGTGTGGACTGGGCTACGCTGAAGGCGGTCGGCTTGCCCGTGATCTCGGCGGCTGGCAGGTGATCAGCTGGGCGCTGCTGCTGGCACTACCGGTGATGCTTCCATTGACTGTGCTGATGCGACCGGCCTCGTTTGCAGCGGTCGACGCGTCGGCATGGTGGGCACTGGGCTACGTGGCGGTGTTCAGCATGCTGCTTGGGTTCCTGTTCTGGTATCGAGGTCTGGCACAAGGCGGCATCGCCGCTGTCGGCCAGTTGCAGCTGCTGCAACCCTTCTTCGGTCTGACGCTGGCTGCATTGCTGCTGCACGAGTCGGTCAGCCTGGGCATGGTGCTGGTGACGCTGGCCGCCGTGCTCTGCGTCGCCGGCGCCCGCCACTTCAGCCGCTGAAGAAAAAGGGGACGGAGGGGATTAAGTCGTATTTGGCACCGCTGTGCCTGAAACGACTTAATCCCCTCCGTCCCCTTTTTCGACGATAGCGTGTGCGTATCGTGGTGTGCGGCCAATGGTATTGGCCCTATCAGTGGCGTGTGGCTGAAGCTGTGCGAATGAAGCCGATTTCCCGAATTTCCTTTGAGGGCCAGGTCGGCCTGGTGACGGGCGCCGCCGGTGGGCTGGGCTTGGCCTACAGCCGACTGCTGGCCGAACGTGGTGCGCACGTGGTGATGCATGACGTCGGTGCCGGCACCGATGGTTGTGGCCATGACCCGCAGCGCATCCAACGCAGTGTCCAGGCGCTGCAGGCGCAGGGCCATTCCGTGCAGGCCGTGTCCGGGCGCATCGATCATCGCGCGGGGTGCGGCGCACTCCTGCAGGACCTGCTGCACCAGCATGGGCGCATCGACTTCCTGATCCACAACGCCGGCTGGGTCGAATACCAGGCCTTGGAAGTGATCACGGACGAAGCGCTGGATCGGATGCTGTGCCTGGCGGCGAAGACGCCGCTGTGGCTGGCGCAGGCGGTGTGGCCGGCGATGCGCGCGGCGGGCGGGGGCCGCATCGTCATCACCACCTCCGATCGCGCGCTGTATCCGCAGTACGCACAGCGCGGACTGTCTGCCTATGCGATGGGCAAGCTGGCCGCGCTTGGCCTGGTCAATGTGCTGGCCCTGGAAGGCGCCGAGCACGGCATCGTGGTCAATGCGGTTTCGCCGGTAGCGAAGACGCGCATGTGGGGCATCGAAGGCGAACCCGACGAACTGCATCCGGACGCCGTTGCGCAAGGAGTGGCCTATCTGGCATCCACGCGCTGCCAGGAGGGTGGGTGGGCACTGCGTGCCAGCAACGGGCAGTTCCATGCACTGCGCCTGCAGGACGCCGCGCATGTAGCCTACCCGCGCGATCTGCGTGCGGTCAGTGCGGACAGCATCGAGTCGGTGGCCCTGCAGTGGCCGGCCATCGCGCGCGCCAGCGTGGACCAGCGTGGTTGAGGGCGTACCCTAGGCAGGTTCCTACTGTCTGCTTCGAGATGATCGACCTGCGCCTGCTTCGCCAGTTCGTGGCCGTGGCCGAAGAACTGCATTTCCATCGCGCCGCGGCCCGCCTGCACATGTCGCAACCGCCGTTGACGGCCGCAATCCGGCGGCTGGAAGATGAGCTGGGCAGCGAACTGATCATGCGCGGCAATCGCACCCTGGGCTTGACCGTGGCCGGGCAGACCCTGCTGGCGGAAGCACGGGCAACCCTGCAGCAGGCCGAACAGGCATTGCAGCGCACGCGCGAAGCGGCAGCGGGGCACAGTGGCAGTCTGCGCGTAGGTTACGTGGGAAGTGCACTGTACGGGCGCTTGCCGGGGCTGATCCGCCATTTCCGCCAACGGTATCCGCAGGTGCAGCTGCATCTGCAGGAAGCCACATCGCACCAGCAGCAGCTGTGGTTGCGTGAGCAGCGCATCGACGTCGGCGTGTTGATTCCACCGATTCCCGCAGCTGAGCTGGTGCTGCACGACTTCGACCGCGACCGTTTGGCGATTGCGCTGCCTCGTGCACATGCATTGGCCGATGCGCCGGAGGTCAGTGTGGCGATGCTGGCTGACGAGCCGTTCGTTTCCTGGCCGGCGGGCGAGGGCATCGGCTTCCATGCACAGGTGCTGGGCCTGTGCACGGCGGCGGGATTCACGCCGCGCGTGGTGCAGGAAGCACAGGGCATGCACGCGGTGTTGTCACTGGTGGCCGTAGACGCCGGCGTGGCGATCGTGCCTGCCAGCATGGCCAGCTTTCGTCCGCAGGAGATTGTCTACCGTGTGCTGGATGGCGATGCAGCGTGTTTCGCGCTTCAGTTCTGCACGTGCCCGGAACAGGCGTTGCCGGTGGTGCGCAATTTCCTGATGGTCGCGACCACCGGCTGATCCTGCGGATCGGCTATGCCTGGCCGCTGCGGAACAGATGCGCAGCGGCATAGTCGATGAACACCCGCAGCCGTGCGCTGGGGTGGCGCCCACCGGGCCATAGCAGCGAGAACTGCCCCTTGTGCGTGGGCAGCGCTGGCAGCACCTGTTGCAGGCGGCCGTCGGCCAGTGCGTCGGCCGCCAGGAAGTCGGGCATCCAGGCCAGGCCCATGCAGCCGATGGCGGCGGCCAGCACGGCTTCCATGTTGTTGCAGGTCATCGCCGTCGGAAGGCGCGCGCCGGCATCGCCTTCCACCCCCGGCAACTGCCAGGGGTGCAGCTTCCCGGTAGTCGGGTAGCGGAAGCGCAGAGCCGCATGCATGCGCAGATCGCCCACATCGCCGGGAATGCCGTGCGCCTGCAGATAGCCAGGCGCCGCGCAGAGCATGAAACGAAAGCCACCCAGGCGCCGTGCGGTCAGGCTGGAATCGGCCAGTTCGCCGCTGCGTATCACCGCGTCCAGGCCTTCGCTGACCACATCGACGATGCGGTCGTTGAAGTCCAGTTCCAGCTGCACCTGTGGGTAGCGCTGCTGGAAGCCGGGCAGCACCGGCAGCAGGAAGCGGTAGCCGATGGTGGGCAGACCGATGCGCAGCAGCCCGCTGGGGGCGTGCTGTCGCTGCGCGAGGTCTGCCTGCGCTTCGGAAAGTTCATCCAACGCACGCCGGCAGCGTTGCAGCAGCAATTCGCCTTCGTCGGTGAGGTGCACGCGGCGGGTGGTGCGATGGAACAGGCGGGTGCCGAGTTCCTGCTCAAGGCGGGCGATACGCTTGCCGACCGCCGAGGCGGACAGGCCGAGCACGCGGGCAGCGCCGACGATGCTGCCGGCTTCGGTGGTACGGACGAAGGCAAGCAGGGCGGAGATGGAGTCCATGCGGGCATGATTGCGGAACATCTGGCCGCAATCAACGTCCATCCAGCCTGTTTTTCAGCAATACCGGCCTGCCCATCATCAACGCCCCTGATGGATGGAGGCCCACATGGCCCCGGTTTCGATACGCCCTATACCCGTCCGCATGCAGCAGCACTGGACGCTGCTTGCGGTCTGCCTGGCCGCGCTGGCGCTGCCGTTGTCCTTTTCGGCCGGTGCCGTCGCGGTGCCGGTGCTGGCTCGTTCTGCGGGGGCCTCGCCCACCGCGTTGGCCTGGGTGACCAATGCCTTCATGCTGACCTTCGGCAGCCTGCTGCTTGCTGCCGGTGGCCTGGCCGACCGCTACGGCCGTCGGCGGATGTTCCTGACGGGCACGGTCGGATTCACCGCTGCTACGACCGCTGTATGCGTGGCCCCGACGCTGCTGTGGCTGGATCTGGCGCGCGGCCTGCAGGGCGTTGCCGCCGCCGCCGCGCTGGCCTCGGGCACTGCGGCGCTGGCGCAGGGCTGGCAGGGGCCGGCGCGTGGCCGCGTCTTCGCCCTGCTGGGCACGACGTTCGGTGCGGGGCTGGCGCTTGGGCCGTTGCTGGCGGGCCTGCTGCTGCAGGCACTGGGATGGCGCAGTGTGTTCGCAGCCGGTGGTTTACCGGCATTGGCGGCCTTCGCACTGGGCGCGCGCGTGTTGCCTGAGAGCCATGGAGAGCGCGGCCGGCTGGATGTCGGCGGCATGCTGGGTTTCAGCATGATGCTGGCGGCGCTGACGCTGGCCCTGCTGTGGCTGGGCGAATTCGGCGTGCACGCCATGCGCGTGCAACTGGCATTGCTCGCCACGCTGTTGCTCGGCGCAGCGTTCGTCTGCATCGAACGGATGCATCCATTCCCATTGCTGGACCTCTCGCTGTTCTCGCAACCGGCGTTCCTGGGCGTCCAGCTGCTACCGGTGGCGACCTGCCTCGGCTACGTGGTGCTGCTGGTGGTGTTGCCGCTTCAACTCCTGGGTGTGCATGGGCAGAGCACCACGTGGGTTGGCCTGCAGATGCTGGCCCTGTCTGCGCCGATGCTGGTGCTGCCACTGTTGGCCGCGCGCTGGGCGGGACGGATCGGCAGCGCACGGCTGTGCACTCTTGGCCTGCTGGTGTGTGCGTGCGGCCTGTATCTGCTGTCGCGGTATGCGGCCAATCCGTCGCCGCGGCAGTGGATGCCATGGCTGGCACTGATCGGCGCAGGGACGGCGTTGCCGTGGGGGCTGATGGATGGGTTGTCGGTGAGCATGGTGCCGGTGCAGCGGGCCGGCATGGCTGCAGGCATCTTCGGCACCGTGCGGGTGGCCGGCGAAGGTATTGCGCTGGCGGCGGTGACAGCAGTGCTGTCGCTGATTGCCAGCGAGCATCTACAGGGAGCATCGCCTGCATCGTTGGCGCGCGCTGGTGCCTATCTGGCCACGGGTACGCAGGCACAGGCGCAGGCACTGCTGCCGTCGATGAGCGGCGAGCAGCTGCAGCACGCCAGTGCCGAGGCGCTGGCGGTGCTGCTGCGTCTGCTGGCACTGCTGACCGCCGCATGCGCGGTGGTGTTTCACCTGCTGCTGCGGCGGCCGACATTGGCCGTGCTCAGAACCGATAGCTGATGGTGCCGGTGACCACGCGCGGGTAGCCGGCGAAGCAGTCGCCAAACGTGCGGCACGGGGCGTAGTAGCGCTTGTCGGTGAGGTTGGTGATGTTCAATGCCATCGTCCAGTCGGTCACCTGCACTTCCACCAATGCATCGGCCAGCGTGTAGCTGGGCGTGATGATGCGCCCGCCATTGCCCAGCGATACGGTGTTGCCGACGTGGCGCACGCCCAGGCCCAGGCGCAGGCGTGCGGCGTCGTCAAGCTGGAAGCCCTTGGACACCCAGGCCGAGGCCAGGTCCTGCGGGGTGTCGTTGAGGCGCTGGCCCACTTCCAGCGCGAAGTTGCTGCGGCTGACTTCGGCCTCGTTGCGGGCCACCGCGGCGGTGATGGTGAGGTCGTTGGCGAACTGGAACTGCCCTTCCAGCTCGATACCCTTGGAGCGGATCTGCCCGGTCTGCACCACGTTCAGCACGTTGTCCGGGTCGTTGGTCTGCCGGTTGGTTTCGGTGATGCGGTACGCCGCCATCGTCAGCAGCAGGTTGCGTGCCGGCTGCCACTTGATGCCGGCCTCGCTCTGGCGGCCACGCATCGGCTTGAAGGCCTGGCCGAACAGGTCCTGGCCAGTCACCGGCAGGAACGATTCGCTGTAGCTCAGGTAGGGCGATACTCCGGCGCCGAGGTCGCCGATCAGGCCGGCGCGGTAGGTGGTGGCGTTGTCGGTCTGGCTGGGTTGGCCTTCGGTCTTCGAGCGCGCATGGTCGCGGCGCGCGCCCAGCACCAGCGAGACGCGGTCGGCCCAGCGGATCTGGTCCTGCACATAGACACCCAGCTGGGTGGAGGTCTGGTCCGGCTGACGATCCCAGCCACGCACGATCGGTGCGACCGATACCGGGGTGTAGATGTCGATCGGCGTGCCGGTGGCATCCAGCCGCTGCAGCTGCTCCCTGTACTGGCTGTAGTCCACCCCGGCCAGCAGCAGGTGCTGGAAGGCACCGGTGGCGAAGTCGAACTGCAGCGCATTGTCGGCGCTGAAGATCTGCACGTCGGGGCGGGTGCCGTAGGCGGTGCGGTTGACCACGCGGCGGTCGGCATCGATGAAGGGATCTGCCGGATTGCTGTAGCTGTCCACGTACATCTGCTGCAGGGTGGTCCTGCCATCGATGTAGCGCACCGCCGAGCGCAGGCTGAGCACGTCATTGAAGCTGTGGTCGAACAGCGCGGTCAGGCTGTAGACGCGCGAATCGATGCGATCAAAGCCGGGGTGGCCGATGAAGCTGGAGGTGTCCAGGCGACGGTCTGGCGGCGCCAGCAGGGTCGCGGCCAGCGGCAGGAACTGCTGGCTGGAGCCGGTCCTGTCGTGCTGGTAGCTGGCCAGCAGGGTCAGCGTGCTGCGTTCGCCGCGCCAGCTGATCGAGGGCGCCAGGTAGATGCGGTCATCGTTGAGTACATCGGTCTGCATGTTCGATTCACGCACCAGCCCGACAAAGCGACCGGCAACCGTACCGGCATCGTTCAAGGCGCCGCCAATGTCACCCTGAAGCTGCCTGCGGTCGAAGCTGCCGAACTGCACGCCGACCTCGCCCGTGAGGGCGCCGAAGGTCGGGCGCTTGCTCATCGCATTGATGATGCCACCGGTGGCGCCGGCACCGTACAGTACCGAGGATGGGCCGCGCAGCACTTCCACCCGCTCCAGGCCATAGATTTCCGGGCGGGCGAGGGGGCTGAAACCGTAGCTGCGGCGCAGGCCATCCTGGTACTGCACGGGGTCCAGCCCGCGCACCGAGGTCGCGTCGTTGCGGGTATCCAGGCCCCAGGCATCGGCGGTGACGCCGGCGCTGTAGCGCAGCACTTCCTGCAGGTTGTGCGCGCCGCGATCGGTGAACAGCTGCTGGGTGACCACGCTGATCGCCTGCGGCGTCTCGGTCAGGGCGGTGTCGGTCTTGGTCGCGGTGCTGGCCCGCTCGGCCACCACGGTCACCTTGTCCAGGGTGCGTGCCGCCGGGCCGTCCTGGGCCTGGGCGATGGCCGAGGCCAGCAGGGTGGGCAGGGCAAGCGTGTACAGCAGCGGGCGGCGCGGCGACAGGGCGGGCATCGTCAGGAATCCGGGAAGGCGGTGACGGCGGATTATCCGGATGCTCGACTGCAAATACAAATGATTCCCAAATGCGATTGAATCGCTCGGGACAGGCGTCAGGGCAGGCCATCCGAGGCGCCGCGGATGCTCAGCCAGGCGCCGCCGCCCGGGGCGCTGCCCACACGCAGCCGGAAGCCGTGCAGGCCGGCAATGGCGGCCACTATCGACAGGCCCAAGCCGAATCCAGGTCCCTGGCCGGCACTGCTGCTGCCGCGGAAGAAGCGCTGGTAGATCAGCGTGCGATCCTGCGGCGGGATGCCGGGTCCATTGTCGATCACATCGATCCTCGGCGCGCCGTGATCATCGACCGCACGCAGCAGGATGCGGCCGTGCGCAGGGGTGAACTGCAGGGCGTTGGACAGCAGGTTCGCCACCGCTTCGAACAACAGCTCACGGTCGCCGCGCAGCAGGCCGGCCTGTGGATCCACCTGCAGCTCCAGCAACTGCTGCTTCTCTTCGGCCAGTGGCAGGTAGAACTGGTGCAGTTCCTGCAGCAGCTCGGCAAGGTCGACCTCGTCGAAGGCCGAACGCCGCTGGTGGCTTTCCAGTTCGGATACCCGCAGCAGCGCGGTGAAACGCGCCATCAGCATGTCCGTTTCCGCCAGTGCCTTGTCCAGCGGGTCGGCATGGGGATCCTGTTCGTCCAGACCGACGCGCATGCGGTACAGATGCGCCCGCAGGCGGGTGAGCGGGGTGCGCAGATCATGGGCGATGCTGTCGCACACGCCTTTGACCTCGGTCATCAGCTGCTCGATGCGTTCGAGCATGGCATTGACGATGCTCGACAGCCGATCGATCTCGTCGCGACGGTTGGATACCGGCAGGCGCTGGCCGAGGTCGCCGGCGACGATGCGGCTGGTGGCCGCTTCGATCTGCTGGATCCGCTTCAACGGGCGCCGGCGCAGCAGATGCCAGCCGACCAGGCCAGGGATGACGGTCAGCGACACACCCCACAGCAGTGCATCGAGAATGATGCTGTTGACCGCCATGAGCTTGCCGTTCTGGCGCACGAACACCAGCGTCCGCCCATCCCGGGTCGCTACGCCAAGCGCGCTGCCGCCGCTCTCGTGCTTTCCATCGACCAATGTCCAGCCTTCCACCGGATGCGAGCTGCCATCCAGCGGCAGTCCCGATGGGATGGCGGTCAGCGGTCCAGCCAATGGCGCGCCGTCGCCGCTGAACAATCCGTAGGTGTAGACCTGGTGCAGGTCGAAGCGCTGGCTGTCGCGCAACGCATCGTCCAGTGCCTGGCCGTCGAATGCCATGAACAGATGGGCACGCTGCTGCAGCCCGGATTCGGTCAGGTCATTGAGATAGTCCGAGATGCGCCAGTACATCACCCCCAGCAGCAGGCTCGACCAGGCCACGAACAGGATGCAGTACAACCCGAGCAGGCGGCTGCTGGACGAGCGCCACTGGTCAGGATTGCGCATCGAAGACATAGCCGGTTCCACGTACGGTGGTGATGGGTTGAGGGCGGCCCGGCTGCTCGATGCGCTTGCGCACGCGGCCGATGTGGACATCGATCAGGTTGGTGCCGGGGTCGAAGTGATAGCCCCAGACTTCCTGGAACAGCATGCTGCGGGTGACCACCTGGCCGGCATTGCGGACCAGGAATTCGAGCAGCTTGAACTCGGTCGGCAGCAGGCTGATCTCCTGCCCGCCACGCCGGGCCGAACGGGTCATCAGATCCAGTTCGAGGTCGCCGGCATGCAGGACACTGTCGGCAGGGCCGGCCTGGCTCTGGCGACGGATCAATACCTCCACGCGGGCCGCCATCTCATCGGAGGCGAACGGCTTGGTCAGGTAATCGTCGCCGCCTGCACGCAGGCCACGCACGCGCTCGTCCACGTCCGACAGCGCGCTGATCATCAGTACGGGCGTGACGATACCTTCGCGCCGGAGGGCCGTGACCAGCGCCAGGCCATCGATGCCGGGCAGCATGCGGTCCAGGGTGATCACCGCGTAGTCGCCCGCCCGCGCCAATGCGAGGCCGGCAGTGCCATCAACGGCAACGTCGACCTCGAAGCCATGGCTGCGCAGCTCGGTTGCGATTTCCTCCGCAGTGACAAGATCGTCCTCGATGGTGAGTACGCGCGGCATGGGCCATTGTGCAGGTTGGATGGCTGCCATCCTCGCAACCGCTCGCGGTGACTGCAAATGAAAAATGTTTCATGCGCGATTCGCCGGATTCCGCGCACAGGTCTTCTATATTCGGCGCCGAGCGTCTCCCCCCGGCGCGCGGAACCCCGGCACCCGATGAACCTCCTGCACATGCCCTTGCCATGCCATGCCCGGCCACTGCGGCTCCGGCGGCCTCTGCTGCTTGCGCTCGTTCTGCTCGGCGTGCTGTCGGCCTGCGGCAAGGATGCGCCCACGCCGGCCGGCAGGCTTCACGAGGTGGAGGTGCTGACCCTGCAGGAAAGGCCGCTGGCGATGGAACAGGAGCTGCCGGGGCGGACCATCGCATCGCAGGAGTCGGATGTGCGCCCGCAGGTGGATGGCGTGCTGGTGAAACGCCTGTTCGAGGAGGGCGAAACCGTGCGTGCCGGGCAGCCTTTGTTCCAGATCGAACCGGCCCTGTACCAGGCGGCGTTGAATCAGGCTCAGGCCAACCTGAAAACCGCCGAAGCGGCGGCAGTGACCGCACGTCTGCGCGCGCAACGGATGCAGGCGCTGGGCGGCGAGCAGCTGGCCGCGCGCCAGGACGTGGATGACGCCATCGCCAGCGGGCAGCGGGCCGCAGCCGCGGTGCAGGCGGCACAGGCGAGCCTGGATACCGCACGTACGCGGCTTGGTTTCGCCACGGTGACCGCGCCGATTGCCGGGCGCATCGGCCGTGCGCTGTTCACACCCGGGGCGCTGGTTACCTCGGGCCAGGCCAACCCGCTGGCGCGGATCCAGCAGGTCGACCCGATGAACGTGGACATCACCCAGTCCAGCAACGAGTACCTGGCTTTGCGCCGCGCCATCGCCGACGGTGGCGTGCAGGCCACCACCGCTGCGGTGCGGCTGCGCCTGTCCGATGGCAGCGCGTATCCGTTGCCCGGCACCCTGGAATTTGCCGATATCGACGTGCAGCAGGAAACCGGGAGCATCACCCTGCGTGCACGTTTTCCCAATCCCGCCGGGCAGCTGCTGCCGGGGATGTATGTGCGGGCGCAGGTGGGGCAGGGCACCCGCCAGCAGGCGCTGCTGGTGCCACAGGCTGCGGTCGACCGCAGCCCGAAGGGCGAGGCGCAGGTGTGGGTGGTGGATGAGGGCGGCAAGGCGAAGCTGCGCCTGTTCCGCACCGCGCGTGCGGTGGGCGATCAGTGGCTGGTGCTCGATGGCCTGGCCGCCGGTGAACAGGTGGTGGTGGCCGGCACGCAGGGCCTGGCCGATGGCATGGCGGTACGGGTGAAGTCTGCGCCGGCACCGGCCGGGAAGGACTGAGCAGATGCTGCCGCGCTTCTTCATCCATCGCCCGGTGTTCGCCTGGGTGCTGGCGATCTGCATCATGGCGTTTGGCGCGATCGCCGTCAGCCAGCTGCCGGTCGAACAGTACCCGGACATCGCACCGCCACAGGTCAACATCACGGCCAACTACACCGGCGCCTCGGCGCAGACGGTGGAAGACAGCGTCACCCAGGTGATCGAACAGCAGATCAAAGGCATCGATCACCTGTTGTATTTCTCGTCGACCAGTTCGTCATCGGGGCAGGCGCGCATCACGGTCACATTCGACCAGAGCGCCAACCCGGACATTGCCCAGGTCCAGGTGCAGAACAGCGTCAACCAGGCCATCAACCGGCTGCCGCAGGAAGTGCAGCAGCAGGGCGTGACGGTCGCCAAGTCGCAGGGCGACTCGCTGATGGTGGTCTCGCTGTATGACACCAGCCGGCGCATGGAACGGGTGGATGTTTCCGACTTCCTGGTCAGCAACGTGCAGGATCCGATCAGCCGCATTCCGGGTGTCGGCGAGATCAATGTGTTCGGCTCGGCGTATGCGATGCGCGTGTGGCTGGACCCGCACAAGCTGCGCGCCTACGACCTGATGCCGGCCGACGTGCGCACGGCCATCCAGGCCCAGAACACCCAGGTCACGGCCGGCGAACTGGGCGCATTGCCATCCAGCGCAACGCAGAGCCTGAATGCCACCGTCACTGCCCAGTCGCGGCTGCAGACGCCCGAACAGTTCCGCGCGATCATCCTGCGCACGCTTCCCAGCGGCGCTGCAGTGCACCTGGGTGACGTGGCACGGGTGGAGATCGGTGCCGAGAACTACCAGACCAGCAGCTATCTCAATGGCTATCCGGCGGCGGGTTTCTCGGTCACGCTGGCCTCCGGGGCCAACGCGCTGGCCACCGCGGATGCGGTCCGTGAGGAGATCGAACGCCTGCGACCAACGTTCCCGCCCGGGCTGCAGGTCGCCTATCCGCGCGACAGCACACCGTTCGTGCGGGTCTCGATCGAGGGTGTCATCCATACCCTCATCGAGGCCATCGTGCTGGTGGTCGTGGTGATGTTCCTGTTCCTGCAGAACCTGCGTGCTACGTTGATCCCCGCGATCACGGTGCCGGTGGTGCTGCTGGGCACGTTCGGCGTGCTGGCGGTCGCCGGATTCACGATCAACACGCTCACCTTGTTTGCGATGGTGCTGGCGATCGGCCTGCTGGTCGACGACGCGATCGTGGTGGTGGAGAACGTGGAGCGCATCATCCACGACGAGCACCTGCCGCCACGCGAGGCCACCGAAAAATCGATGGGCGAGATCACCGGCGCGCTGATCGGCATCACCGTGGTGCTGGGCGCGGTGTTCCTGCCGATGGCCCTGTTCGGTGGTTCCACCGGCATCATCTACCGCCAGTTCTCGATCACCATTGCATCTGCGATGGCGCTGTCGGCGCTGGTCGCGCTGACGCTGACCCCGGCGCTGTGCGCGACCCTGCTCAAGCCATCTTCGGCGCAGAAACCGCAGGGCCGCTTCTTCAGGGCCTTCAACCGGGGTGTCGAGCGCAGCCAGTTGGCCTATCAGGGAAAGCTCGGTGGCGTGGTCGCCCGGCCGCGGCGCTGGATGGCGTTCTACCTGCTGGTGGTGGTCGCCATGATTGCGCTGTACGCGCGCATGCCCACCGGCTTCCTGCCGGTGGAAGACCAGGGCCAGGTGACCTTCCAGTTCTCCACGCCGGAGGGCACGCCGATGGCGCGTACCGAAGCGCTCGGCGAGCAGATCAGCCGCTACTTCATGGAGCACGAGAAGCAGAACCTGGACGTGGTGTTCGTGGTGGTTGGCCGCAACAATGCCGGCACCGGCCAGAACGCCGGACAGGGCTTCCTCGCACTGAAACCCTGGGATGAGCGTACCGGCGACAACACCGCTGCGGCGATCATCACGCGTGCCAATGCCTACTTCCGCGGGTTGCCCGATGCCAGGGTCAATGTGCTGGCACCGCCGGCGGTGCGTGGACTGGGCCAGTCCAGTGGCTTCGAACTGTGGATGCAGGACACCAGCGCCGCCGGGCGCGTGGCCCTGCAGGCAGCGCAGGAACAGGTGGTGCGTGCGGCCGGCGAAGACGATGGGCTCACCTCGGTGCGCCTGAACGGCCTCGGCGACAAGGCCGAGCTGCGGCTGGACATCGACCATGCGCAGGCCAGCGCGCTGGGGTTGTCCCAGGCCGACATCAATTCCACCCTGTCCGCGGCCTGGGGCGGCAGCTACATCAACGATTTCCTCGATCGCGGTCGGGTCAAGCGTGTGTACATGCAGGGTGACCAGCCCTACCGCAGCGTGCCCGACGACATCGGCCAGTGGTATGTGCGCGGTGGCAACGGCCAGATGGCGTCGTTCGCCAGCTTCGCCAGCAGCCACTGGGCGCGCGGACCCCAGCTGCAGCAGCGCTTCAACGGTCTGCCGGCGATGCAGATCCAGGGCAGTGCCGCCGAAGGACGCAGTTCGGGCGAGGCGATGCAGCGCATGCAGGCGCTGATTGCGGACCAGGCGGGATTCGACCTGCAGTGGAGTGGCCTGTCCTACCAGGAGCGGTTGGCCAGCAACCAGACGCTGTGGCTTTACCTGGCCTCGATTGCCTTCATCTTCCTGTGCCTGGCTGCGCTCTATGAAAGCTGGACGGTGCCGGTGGCGGTGGTGCTGGTGATCCCCTTGGGCGTGATCGGTACCGTGCTGGCGACCACGGCGGCGGGCTTCGTCAACGACATCTACTTCCAGGTCGGTCTGCTGACCACCATCGGCCTGTCGGCGAAGAATGCGATCCTGATCGTGGAGTTCGCCGAGGCCCGCTATCGCGCGGGCAGTTCAGCGGTGGAGGCGGCGCTGCAGGGCGCACGCCTGCGCCTGCGTCCGATCGTGATGACGTCGTTGGCCTTTGTGGCCGGTGTGATTCCGTTGGCGTTGGCCACCGGTGCCGGTGCGGTCAGTCGCCGTGAGATCGGCATGAGCGTGATCGGCGGCATGGTCTCCGGCACGGTGCTGGCGGTGGTGCTGGTGCCATTGTTCTTCGTGCTGGTGCGCCGCCTCGGCCGGTCACGGCCGCAGGACTGAGGGGGGCGCGGCTGTCATCTGGCTGCCGCAGCACCATCACCCGTCCTTTGCCCAGGTGTCGCTAGCGTAGGTCGTCCCCGTCCCCCACGGAGACCTGCCATGTGGCTGCTCGATCATCTCTGGCCCGGCCGCAGACCTGTCCCTCCCCCGGTCGCTGCCGAACCACAGGCGACGCCCCGTCGGCCCTGGCTGAAACGCCCGGTGCGGGCCGGCCGCAGTGGCATGGCGCCGTGGCAGAAGGTCGCCGCACCGCCACGGCGGACGCGGCACTAGGCTAGTCGCCGCGGTCGGCCGGGTGGTTGACCCCGTCGTTGACCGGAATGATGCCCAGTGCGAACGGGTCGATGCCCTCCAGGCAGGCCACGTTGTAGCCGTACTGGTCCGGGTTGGAACGACGCCGGTGGTGGGTGTAGATGCCGCACACGCCGCAGAAATAGTGCTCGGCCACATGCGTGTTGAACTGGTACAGCTGCAGGTGGTTCTGCCCGCGCACCACCTGCAGGCCCGCGCGTGCGACGCTGGCGGCGATGGCGCCACGGCGGCGGCACATCGAGCAGTCACAGCGGCGCGGGTCGACGATGCCATCAGGCAGGTCCAGCAGCAGTTCGACCGTGCCGCAGTGGCAGGTGGCGCGATGCCGGGGTTGGACCGGAACGCCGGCCACGGAAGTGATGCCCATCGTTGCTCCTGTGAGGTGAATCTGGCCGCAGAGGCCGCCGCCGACGGTGCGCCGGCCTGCCTGAACGGGCCGTAGATGCCACGGTGAACCCGCTTGTGGCTAACTATGCGGCTTCAAGACCGCGACAGGATGCCAGTGAACGCCGCAGGACGTTGGATGACAGGAAGTGCCATGGCGCTGCTGGCGCTGTGGGTGACCGGGCTGCTGGCCTATCAGTTGCCGGGGCCGGGCTGGCTGGCCACCGGCGTCGCTGGGCTGTGGCTGCTGGTTGCGCTGTGGGCGTCGTGGCGGGTCGCGCGGGGCCGTGCCTCGCGCCGCCTGGGTCTGGCGTTCGGGGCATCGCTGGCGCTGGCCGGCCTGTGGTGGCTGCTGCTGACCCCGCGCCAGGACCGGTTGTGGGCCGATGACGTGGCGCAGCGCCTGCACGTGGTGTCCTTCGATGGCCGCCACGTCGTGCTGGACAATGTGCGTGACTTCAGTTGGCGCACCGAAACCGACTACGACGCACACTGGGTGCGCCGCGAGTACGACCTGGACCAGCTGCGCTCGGCCGACCTGGTGCTGTCGTACTGGATGGGCCCGGCCATCGCCCACACCCTCATCTCGTTCGGCTTCGAGGACGGTCGCCACGTGGTGTTCTCGCTGGAGATCCGCAAGGAGCGCGGTGAGTCGTTCTCGGCGCTGGGCGGCTTCTTCCGCAAGTTCGAGATGACCCTGGTGGCGTCGGAGGAGACCGACATCATCCGCACACGCACCAACGCGCGTGGCGAGGATGTCTACCTGTACCGCCTGCATGGCATGGACCGCACGCAGCTGAAGGAACTGTTCGCTGCGTACATCGCGCAGGCCCGCGAACTGGATGCGAAGCCCGGCTTCTACAACACGTTGACCAGCAACTGCACCACCATCGTCTTCGACCTGGCCCGTCACATCGCACCGCGCCTGCCGCTGGATTACCGCCTGCTGTTGTCCGGTTACCTGGCCGAATACGCGCAGGAGGTCGGCGCGCTCACTCCAGGCGTGCCGTACGCCGAGCTGCACGACAAGGGCCGCATCACCCAGCGTGCGCTGGACCTGGGCGATGGCCCGCACTTCTCCACCGTGATCCGCCAGGGCGTGCCCGGCACCGAGCAGGACCCGCAGTAATGACCCAACTCTTTCTGACCCGCTGGCAGCGCATGCTGCCGGCGCTGCTTGCGGCCTTCCTGCTGCTGGGCAGCAGCGGCTGTGCGATGGTGACCGTCAAGCAGGTCAAATCCAGCGATTCGCTGGTCAACAAGCGCGCGGATGTGCTCAACACCGGCAAGCTCAGCCCAGCCGCGCGCGAGACGCTCAGCGCGGCGGGCCTGGACGAGTCGCAGTGCGAGAAGGACTTTCTGGTCTGCCGCAGCACGCTGCTGATGACCGATGACCTCAATGTCGAGCAGCGGCTGTCGGCGCTGTCCGAATTGTGGGTGAAGGCCGCGCTGGCGCTGACGCCGAAGAAGACCGCAGCGGGTGATCCGCCGATGAGCGATGCGGCATTGGATGCCTGGCTGGAAGCGGCGCGTTACGCGTATGCGTATCTGTTCTACAGCGGCAGGTCCCCATCCGACCGTGCCTTCGAGGACCGGCAGACGCAGGTGCGCGACTACTACAACTACGCGGCCGAGAAGGCGGCGGTGGTGCTGTTCGTGCGCGCGCGTGCCGCTGCATTGGCCGGCGAGGACTATACGAAGCCGATTTCGGTCGGCAGCTGGTCGCTGGCCTCCAACTACCAGCAGCTGAACCTGAAGAGCATTCCCGCGCAGCTGGTGCCGGCGGGTACGGTCAGCTTCGTCGGCCTGCGCAGCACCTATCGCCGCGATGGCTTCGGTGCCGAGCTGGTGATGGTGATGGACCCGCCGAAGCTGGTCGCGCCGGTGATCGCAGCCGATGGCCCCAAGGCCGAGGCGCCGCAGGAGGATGAGGACGACGCACGCCGTGGCCGCCGCCATCGCCATGACGACTCGGTGCCTGAGTTCAGCGAGATGTCCTCGATCAACGTCACCGCACTGCTGCGTTTCGAGGGCAGCAGCCTGGAAGACGTGATGCGCACGCGCCGGGTCGAGCTGGATGCCTATTCGCCGGAAGCCACCGAGCGCATCACCCTGCACGGTGAGCAGGTACCGCTGGCCGGCAATTTCACCGCGGCCTATGGCCTGTGGCTGGCGCAGAGTGGCTTCGCCCGGCAGTCGCTGCGCACCCTGTTCGGCATGAGCGAGGGCATCGGCGAGCCGCACATCTACCTGATGCAGCCTTGGGACCCGAACCGGCGCATCATCTTCATGCTGCATGGCCTGGCCAGCAGCCCGGAAGCCTGGGTGAACCTGGCCAATGAGATCATGGGCGATCCCGAGCTGCGCCAGCAGTTCCAGGTGTGGCAGGTCTATTACCCGACCAATGCGCCGATCGCACTGAACCGCTACGAGATCGCCAATGCGTTCAACGACACGCTGAAGCATTTCGACCCCAACGGCAGCACGCGTGCATCGAAGGACATGGTTTACATCGGCCACAGCATGGGCGGTGTACTGGCGCGGCTGCTGGTGAGCGACTCGGGCGACGTGCTGTGGAATGACCTGCTGGCCAACTACGACCTGAAGGGTGAACGGCTGAAGCGGGTGCAGAACAAGCTGGGCCCGCTGCTGCATTTCAAGGCACAGCCGAACGTGGAACGCGCGATCTTCATCGCCGCACCGCACCAGGGTACCGACATCGCCGGCAACAAGGTCGGCCGCCTGATCGGTCGCCTGGTGCGCCTGCCGCTGACCATTCTCGGCAAGTTCGAGGACGTGTTCATGGCACTGGCGCAGGCCGAGCAGCAGGTCGATGGCACCGCCAAGCCGAAGATCCCGAACAGCATCGACAACCTCAAGGCCAGCGATCCGTTCGTGAAGGCCGCCGCACAGCTGCCGATCGAAGCGGGCCTGAAGTACCACTCGATCATCGCCCAGCGCAAACCGGAACTGCCGGTGGAGAAGTCCGATGACGGGCTGGTGCCGTACTGGAGCGCACACCTGCCGGGCGCATTGTCGGAGAAGGTGATCATTTCCGGCCACAGCGTGCAGGAGACCCCGCAGGCGGTGCTGGAGGTGCGGCGCATCCTGCACCGGGATATTGATGACATGGGGACTGGCACCCGGTAGTGCCGGCCGCTGGCCGGCAATCCCGCAATGCAGCGGCGTTACACCCGCCGCGCGATCACCGTGGCCAGCAGCGCCAGGCCGAAGGTGATCGCCAGGCACAGCACGTAACCGGTGTGGGGTGCGCTTTGCACGAACAGCGCGAACAGCGCGCCGGAAACCGCCAGCGCGGTGGTCACCGACAGGGCCTCGCTCAGCTGCAGTGCCGAGGTGTTGGCACCCTGCTCCTGCGGCGCCGACAACGACAGCGTCAGCACCGACAGGCTTGCGTAGATCATGCCCATGCCGAAGCCGGTCACGGCCCAGCCGAGCAGCGACACCGGCAGTGGCACCACGTTGAACAGCACCGCCAGCGTTGCGGCGATGCCGACCGTCATCATCGTCGTGCCCACCCGCAACAGCTGCTGGCGCGACCAGCCACGCTGCTGGTGACCCTGCAGCCATGAACCGGCGAACCAGCCCAGTGCGCCAAGACTGAGCGCGGCACCGGCCCAGCTGGGCGAGAGCCCGCGTTCGCGCTGCAGCAGCAGCGGCAGGTAGGCCTCGCAGGCGAAGAAGGCGGCCGCCGCGACGCCGCGCAGCGCGATCACGCTGGGCAGGCCACGGCGCAGGATCAGTGTTCCGGGCGGAAGCAGTCGATGCACGCAGAACAGCAGCGCCAGCATCGCCACGCCGATGCAGAGCAAGGCAGGCAGGCCCTGTTGCTGACCGCCGAAGTACAGCAGCAACGCGGCCAGCGAGGCACCACTGGCCCAGCGCACCACGTTGCCGCCTCCATCATCGGCGCTGCCGGCAGGACTGGGCTGCATGCGTGCCAGCGCGGGGCGCAGCAGCAGGGCCGCCGGAACCGCCAGCAATGGCACCGCCAGGAACACCCAGCGCCAGCCCAGGTGCTGCACGATCAGGCCGCTCAACGCCGGGCCGACCATCGATGGCACCACCCAACCGGCCGAGAAGGCGGCGAATACCTTCGGCCGCAGGTGCTCGGGGTAGCTGCGGCCGACCATCACATACAGCGAAACCGAGATCGCGCCCGCGCCGAGGCCCTGCAGCAGCCGCCCCGCCACCAGCATGCCCATGCGCATCGCGAAGCCGGCCAGCAGCAGGCCCAGCACGAAGCAGCCCAGGCCGTACCACAGCGGCCTGGCGGGCCCGTGGCGGTCGGCCCAGCGCCCGGCCAGGGTCATGCCGATCACGCTGGTGGCCAGGGTGCCGCCGAAGGCGAGGGCGTACAGGCGCAGGCCATCCAGCGCCTCGGCCACGGTCGGCATGGCGGCCGCTACCGCCAGGGCTTCGAAGGCATGCAGCGCCACCAACGCCACCATGCCGATGGTGGTGGCGCGGTAGCGCGGGGACAGGATCGACGTATCCGCCGGTGTACTGGCGTTGGCGGGGGCGAGCGTGGGGGTCATACGGGTCAGATGCGGGCCGCGCTTGTCAACTGGCGGCGAAGATAGCAGCATGACACCTCAACTGCAGTTGAGGTCAAGCAATGGTGTCCCAGGAACTGAGCGTTGGCGAAGTCTCCCAGCGCAGTGGCGTGGCGGTTTCCGCGCTGCATTTCTACGAGCGCAAGGGGCTGATCAGCAGCCTGCGCACCTCCGGCAACCAGCGTCGCTACAGCCGTGACGTGCTGCGACGGTTGGCCGTGATCCGTGTCGCGCAACGGGTGGGCATGCCACTGGAAGCCGTCGGCCGTGCCTTCGAAAGCCTGCCCGAGGGCCGCGCACCGACCAAGGCCGACTGGGCCAAGCTGTCCGCGCGCTGGCGCACCGAGCTGGAGGAGCGCATCCACATGCTGGAATTGCTGCGCGATGAACTGACCGGCTGCATCGGCTGTGGCTGCCTGTCACTGCAGCGTTGCCGCCTGGCCAACCCCGGCGACGTCCTCGGCGAACGCGGCGACGGCCCGATGCGCTGGGAGTGACCCACGAAAACGGGACGGAGGGGATTATGTCGTTTGTGCATTAACGACTTAATCCCCTCCGTCCCCTTTTTTCTTACCAGACCGTGATCGTCTCGCCGCTCTGGATGCCTTCCACTGCACGCTGGAAGGCCAGCGCCGCGCGCTGCGCGCTCACGGCTTCGAAGCCCGGGAAGTAGGGGCCGTACGCCGCCATCGATTCGATCAGCACGTTCGGGCTGACCACGTTGATGCGCAGGCCGCGCGGCAGCAGTTCCAGTGCTGCCGCACGCACGAAGCCTTCCAGTGCGGCATTCACCGCGGTGGCGTTGACGCCGTCGCGGATCGGTTGGGCGCTGATGATGCCACTGGTCAGGGTGATCGAGCCGCCGGCGTTGAGGTGGTGCTGGGCGGCCAGTGCCAGCCGCACCTGCCCCAGTAGCTTGTCCTGCAGCCCGATGTTGAACTGTGCTGGCGTCATCTGCTGCAACGGGCCGAAGTGCACCGAGCCGGTGGTGGAGATCACCGCATCGACCGGGCCGGTACGCGCGAACAGTTCGGCGACGCTGGCGTCATCGGTCAGGTCCACTCGGAGTTCGCCGCTGCTGCGGCCGGCGGCGAGAATCTGATGCTGTTGGCCGAGCTGGCGGGCGACTGCCTGGCCGAGGGTGCCGCTGGCACCGACGAGGAGGATCTTCATGGCCGTTCCTTGCGTGGGGGAGTGAGCGCAGTCTGCGCCGTCACGGTGCGGTTAGGTAAGCGGCGTATGCTTCGCAGATTCCTAACTCTGGATTAGCAATGGATACCCTTCGCTGCATGCAGGCCTTTGTTGCCGTGGCCGAGCGCGGGAGCTTCGCAGGGGCTGCCGAACAGCTGCAGGTGTCGGCGGTGATGGTCGGCAAGTACATCCAGCAGCTGGAGGCGCACCTGGGCACCGCGTTGCTGCAACGGAACACCCGCCGCCAGCGCCTGACCGAAGCCGGCAGCGCCTACCTCGCTGGGTGCCGGCAGGTGCTGGAGCAGGTGCAGCAGGCCGAGGCCGACGTGGCCGGACTGCAGATACAGCCACGCGGGCTGCTGCGGGTCAGCGCACCCACCACCTGGGGCAGCTGCGTGCTGGCGCCACAACTGGCCGGCCTGCTGCGCGCGCAGCCGCAGTTGAACATCGAACTGGATCTGAGCAACCGCCGTGTGGATCTGATCGAGGACGGCTTCGACGTAGCGATCCGGGTCGGGCCACTGCCGTCGCAGGAAGTGGTGGCGCGGCCGCTGCCACCGTATGCGATGAGCCTGTGTGCGGCACCGTCCTACCTGCGCCGGCGCGGCACGCCGCGTACGCCCGCGGATCTGCAGGGGCATGATTGCCTGAGCCACCTGGCCTGGCGCGGCGGCCATGGTTGGCAGCTGGCCAACGGCGAATACGTGGACTGGGAGGCGCGCCTGACCTGCAATGACGGGTTCGCGCTGCGCGAAGCGGCGGTCGCCGGCGCGGGGCTGGTGTTGCAGCCGACCGCATTGCTGGCCGGTGAGATCGCGGCAGGGCGGTTGAAGCCGCTGCTGCGCGACTACCTGCCCGAACCACGGCCGATGCACCTGATCTACCTGCCCGACCGCAGGCCGCGTCCGCGGTTGCAGTGCTTCGTCGATTTCGTCATGACCACATTGGGGCAATGAGCATCCACGCCAGGCGTGGATGACGGTGGGTGCCGACCGTTGGTCGGCACGCATCGGGATCAATCATTCGCCGCAGACAGTTCCTGCCCACGCACCTGTGCGGCACGCAGTGCGGTGTCCACCAGGGCCTCGAAGCCACCGGCCTGGAAGCTCTCGATCGCGGCCTGGGTGGTGCCGTTCGGCGAGGTCACGCGGCGGCGAAGCTCGGCCGGGCTCTCACCGGCTTCATCAAGCATGCGCGAGGCACCCAGCAGGGTCTGCACCACCAGCGTGCGCGCGGCGTCGGCTGGCAGGCCCTGGGCAATACCCGCCGCTTCCATCGCTTCGGCCAGCAGGAACACATAGGCCGGGCCACTGCCGGATACGGCAGTCACTGAATCCATCAGCGCCTCGCTGTCGATCCACACGGTGCGGCCTGCGCTGGCCAGCACCTTCTCGGCCTGTGCGTGCTGCTGCGTGTCCACCGACGGTGTGGCGAACAGGCCGGTCACACCTGCGCCGAGCAGGGCAGGGGTGTTCGGCATCGCGCGCACCACTGCCAGGTCGCCTCCCAGCCAACGCTGCAGCTGCGCGCTGGTGATGCCGGCGGCAATCGACACCACCATCGGTCGGTTCGCCTGTGCCAGTGCCCGCAGCGACTGGCAGACCTCACGCAGCACCTGCGGCTTCACCGCCAGCAGCCAGGTGCTGCCCTGCGCAGCGGCATCAATCGCGTTGTCATGCACCTGCACACCGAAGTCGGCGGCCAGCGCCTGGCGCAGTTCGGCCACCGGTTCGGCGACGTGGATGTGCGCGGCGGGTGTGCCCTGGCGGATCAGGCCGGCGATCAGGCTGCGCGCCATGTTGCCGCCGCCGATGAAAGTGATGGAATCAGCTGCCATGGAAAGCTCCTTGGAAAGTCAGGCTGGGCGCGGGCGCGCGCCGAACAGTGCGGTACCGATCCGCACCAGGGTGGCACCCTCGGCGATGGCTTCGGCGTAGTCGCTGCTCATGCCCATCGACAGCGTGTCGATCTGCGTGTGCTGGGCAGCCAGCGACTGGAAAAGTGTGCGCATGCGCACGAATGCATCCCGACGGTGCTCGGCCTCGGGCCATGGCGCGGGAATCGCCATCAGTCCGCGCAGGCGCAGGGTGGGTTCGGCGGCAATTGCGGCGGCGAGTACGTCCACTTCCTCCGGTGCACAGCCATGCTTGCTGGATTCGTCGTCGATGTTGACCTGGATCAGTACGTTCAGCGGGCCGCGCGCGGCCGGGCGATGGCGCGCAAGCGCCGTTACCAGCTTGGGCCGGTCCACGCTCTGCACCCAGTCGAAGTGGCTGGCCACGGCATCGGCCTTGTTCGACTGCAGGTGGCCGATCAGGTGCCACTCCAGCGCCAGGTGCTGCAGCGCCTGCATCTTGGCCAGCGCTTCCTGCACATAGTTTTCGCCGAAGGCATGCTGGCCCTGTGCGGCCAGCGCGGCCACGGCCTCGGCCGGCTGGGTCTTGGACACCGCCAGCAGGCGTGGATCGGGCCTGCCCGCGGCCTCGGCGGCGGCATGCAGGTTGCTCAGGATCTGGGGCAGGGGAGTGGCCACGTAACGCGTTCCGTTGAATCAGGAGGCTATACTGCCGCCCGGGGAAAGATCCTTCCAGTCGAAGCCGTTATTGGGGAGTAGCCGCTCATGGATATCGCCGAGCTGTTGGCGTTTTCCGTAAAGAACAAAGCGTCCGACCTGCACCTGTCCGCAGGCCTGCCGCCGATGATCCGCGTGGACGGCGACGTTCGCCGGATCAACATCCCAGCCCTGGACCACAAGCAGGTCCATGCGCTGGTGTACGACATCATGTCCGACAAGCAGCGCCGCGATTACGAGGAATTCCTCGAAGTGGACTTCTCCTTCGAGATTCCGTCGCTGGCGCGCTTCCGTGTGAACGCGTTCAACCAGAACCGCGGTGCCGGTGCGGTGTTCCGTACCATTCCGTCCGAGGTGCTCACCCTCGAGGACCTGGCCTGCCCGCCGCTGTTCCGCGAAGTGATCCAGCAGCCGCAGGGCCTGATCCTGGTGACCGGTCCGACCGGCTCGGGCAAGTCGACCACGCTGGCGGCGATGATCGACTACATCAACAAGAACGAATACGGCCACATCCTCACCGTCGAGGATCCGATCGAATTCGTGCACACCTCGCAGAAGTGCCTGATCAACCAGCGCGAAGTGCACCGTGACACGCATGGCTTCAACGAAGCGCTGCGCTCGGCGCTGCGTGAAGACCCGGACATCATCCTGGTCGGCGAACTTCGTGACCTGGAAACCATCCGCCTGGCACTGACCGCCGCGGAAACCGGCCACCTGGTGTTCGGCACCCTGCATACCAGCTCGGCGGCCAAGACCATCGACCGCATCATCGACGTGTTCCCGGCCGGCGAAAAGCCGATGGTGCGCTCGATGCTGTCCGAATCGCTGCGTGCGGTGATCTCGCAGGCGCTGCTGAAGAAGGTCGGCGGCGGTCGTACCGCAGCGTGGGAAATCATGGTCGGCACCCCGGCCATCCGCAACCTGATCCGTGAGGACAAGGTGGCGCAGATGTACTCGGCCATCCAGACCGGCCAGCAGTACGGCATGATGACCCTGGACCAGCACCTGCAGGACCTGGTCAAGCGCAGCCTGATCACCCGCAACCAGGCCCGCGACTACGCCAAGGACAAGCGCCTGTTCGAGTAAGGCGGGGCAGCCACGGGCGACGCGTGCAATGGCGCGGCCGCTCCGTGTTGTTTCCTCCACCGACCGTTACCTGGTAAACCGCTTTTCCGGGAGCCTGCTGTGAACACCACCGCGACCACCATCGATTTCACTTCGTTCCTCAAGCTGATGGCGCACCAGCGCGCCTCGGACCTGTTCATCACTGCGGGCATGCCGCCGGCGATGAAGGTCAACGGCAAGATCTCGCCGATCACGCAGACCCCGCTCACGCCGCAGCAGAGCCGCGACCTGGTCCTCAACGTGATGACCCCGGCGCAGCGCGAGGAATTCGAGAAGACCCACGAATGCAACTTCGCCATCGGCCTGTCCGGTGTCGGTCGTTTCCGCGTGAGCTGCTTCTACCAGCGCAACCAGGTGGGCATGGTGCTGCGTCGCATCGAGACGCGCATTCCGACCGTGGAAGAGTTGAGTCTGCCGCCGATCATCAAGACGCTGGCGATGACCAAGCGCGGCATCATCCTGTTCGTCGGTGCCACCGGCACCGGTAAGTCAACGTCGCTGGCGGCGATGATCGGTTACCGCAACCAGAACTCGACCGGCCACATCATCACCATCGAAGACCCGATCGAATTCGTGCACAAGCACGAGGGCTGCATCATTACCCAGCGTGAAGTCGGCATCGATACCGACAGCTGGGAAGCGGCGCTGAAGAACACCCTGCGCCAGGCGCCGGACGTGATCATGATCGGCGAAGTGCGTACCCGCGAAGGCATGGACCATGCCATCGCGTTCGCCGAGACCGGCCACCTGGTGCTGTGCACCCTGCATGCCAACAACGCCAACCAGGCGATGGACCGCATCGTCAACTTCTTCCCGGAAGACCGCCGCAACCAGCTGCTGATGGACTTGTCGCTGAATCTGAAGGGCGTGGTTGCGCAGCAGCTGATTCCTTCGCCCGATGGCCGCTCGCGCAAGGTGGCGATGGAGATCCTGCTGGGCACGCCGCTGGTGCAGGACTACATCCGCGATGGCGAGATCCACAAGCTGAAGGAAGTGATGAAGGACTCGGTCCAGCTGGGCATGAAGACCTTCGACCAGAGCCTGTTCGAGCTGTACCAGGCCGGTGAGATCAGCTACGAGGACGCACTGCGCTACGCCGATTCGCAGAACGAGGTACGCCTGCGCATCAAGCTCAGCCAGGGCGGCGACGCGCGCACCCTGTCGCAGGGGCTGGATGGCGTGGAGATCTCCGAGATCCGGTGACCTGGCGATGTGTAGAGTCGACTGACAGTCGACTCTACCGGGCGCGCGGGCGATTGATGAATTCCGGTCATGACCGACTGCCGTCCAGCCGGTTCAATCCAGCGCCCCTGCAGGCGTATCGTCAGCGCTCCCCCTCTGGAGCATGACGATGCAGACACGTGAACTCGGCCGCAGCGGCCTGAAGGTTTCCGCCCTGGGCCTGGGCTGCATGGGCCTGACCCATGCCTACGGCCAACCGGTCGAAACGGGCCAGGGCATTGCCCTGCTGCACGCCGCCGTCGAGCGCGGCGTGACCTTCTTCGACACCGCCGAGGTGTACGGCCCGTACACCAACGAAGACCTGCTCGGCCAGGCCCTGGCACCCTACCGCGACAGGCTGGTGATCGCCACCAAGTTCGGCTTCAAGGATGCGCGCACCGATGCTGGCCTGGACAGCCGCCCGGAGAACATCCGTGCCGTGGCCGAAGCCAGCCTCAAGCGCCTGCGTACCGACCATATCGACCTGTTCTACCAGCACCGCGTCGACCCGAACGTGCCGATCGAGGACGTGGCCGGTACCGTGCGCGACCTGATCGCCGAGGGCAAGGTCGGCCACTTCGGGCTGTCCGAGGCCAGTGCCGCCACCGTGCGTCGCGCGCATGCAGTGCAGCCGGTCACCGCCGTGCAGAGCGAGTACTCGCTGTGGTGGCGGGAACCGGAGCGCGAGCTGCTGCCGACCCTGCAGGAACTGGGCATCGGCTTCGTGCCGTTCAGTCCGCTGGGCCGCGGCTTCCTGACCGGTGCGATCAACGCCGATACCACTTTCGACGCCAACGACTTCCGCAACACCGTGCCGCGCTTCGAAGTGGAAGCACGCCGCGCCAACCAGGCGCTGGTGGACCGCATCAGCACGATCGCGGCGGCGCGGGGAGCGACCCCGGCGCAGGTGGCCCTGGCCTGGCTGCTGGCGCAGGCACCGTGGATCGTGCCGATCCCGGGCACTACCAAGGTTCACCGCCTGGAAGAAAACCTGGGCGCGGCCAACCTGCAGCTGGCGCCGGAGGAACTGCAGCGCATCGCACAGGCGCTGGATGAAGTGTCGATCGTCGGCGAGCGCTACAACGCGCAGCGTGCGGCGCAGGCCAAGGGCTGACCACCCGGCGGGTGCGGGCCGTTGGTGGCGGGTGCGGACCGTTGGTCCGCACTCCTTGAGCCTCACCCCATCGGCCCACGCAGCGCATCAAGCACCGTGCGCATCGCCACGGTGACGTGGCGGCGCGACGGGTAGTACGCGTAGTAGCCATCGAAGTGGGGGCACCAGTCGTCCAGCACCGACTGCAGCCGGCCATCGTCCAGCATCGGCTGCACCTGGTCTTCCGGCAGCCAGGCCAATCCGCTGCCGGCCAGCGCAGCGGCGCGGGTCATGCCCATGGTGTTGAAGGTCCACTGGCCGGTGACGCGCACGCTCAGTTCGTTGCCATCCTGGCCGAAATCCCACGGCATCAGCCCACCATGCGTGGGCAGGCGCAGGGTCACGCAGTTGTGGCCTGCAAGCTCGTCCGGATGCCGTGGCACCACATGCTGGCGGAAGTAGCTGGGCGCGCCGACCACGCGCATGCGCAGCGGCGGGCTGATCGGCACAGCGACCATGTCGCGCGCCAGCCGCTCGCCGAGGCGGATGCCGATGTCATAGCGCTCGGCCACGATGTCGGCCAGCCCGTAGTCGGCAGCCAGCTCCACCTTCAGGTCCGGGTACTGCTGCAGCAGCGGCGCCAGCCGCGGCCAGGCGATGTACTCGGCGGCGTGGCCGGTGGCATTGATGCGGATGGTGCCGGCCGGGCGTTCACGATATTCGGCCAGCGCGGCCAGCCCGTCCTCGATCTCGGCCAGGCGCGGGCCCAGGGTATCGAGCAGGCGGGCCCCGGCTTCGGTGGTGGAGACGCTGCGGGTGGTGCGGGTCAGCAGGCGCACGCCGAGGCGCTGTTCCAGGCCGCGCATGGCATGGCTGAGCGCGGACTGGGATATGCCCAGCTGGGCGGCGGCCTTGGTGAAGCTGCCCTCGCGGGCAACGTGGACGAAGGCCTGCAGGTCGTTGAGATTTTCGCGGGGCATGACGGGATGATACGGCCGGGCTGCGCCCGGCACCTGCCGAATCAACGTCAACGGCAACGTCAAAAGCTGGCTTCCCGTGGGAGGCGAGGTGGCTCAGGTTGCGGGGGACGGCGCAAGTACGTCCATGTAGCCTCGGTCGCGCTTGCTCGTGTGCGCTGTCCTGCGCACACGGCAAGACCGGGGTTGGGCGTCCTGCCCAACCCGCCCGAGGCATGCCTCGGGCCCATGGCGCTCACGCCCCCGCAACCTGAGCCACCCCGCCTTTGACAGTTTCCCGCGAGCTGTTGGAACGGCTTCGACCCCATTCTGTGTAGGCGTGTGGGGATGTCGATTTCAGGGACTGTGGTTCGTCGAATGAATGACTTCAACGGGAGCTGCACATGAGCACTGACACCAAGCCGAAAGGCCCGGCCTCGTATTTCCCCTCCATCGAGAAGACCTACGGGCAGCCGGTGGCGCGCTGGTTCGGCCTGCTGGCGGGGAAGAAGGGCCTGAAACACATGGAGCTGGTCAGCTTCCTGAAAAGTGAGCATGGGCTGGGCCATGGCCATGCCAACGCGTTGGTGGCACATCATCTGGCCGGCAAGGGCTGAGCAGGGGCGGGCCGGGGC